>DNZB01000102.1:0-5559 GCA_003506635.1 Parvularcula sp. | reverse complement strand
AAGGCTTCGATCGCGGTCGCGGCAATCGAACTCGCCGGACGGCGCGCGGTCGCAACTCTCGCCGAACTCAGCGAAGAGGCGCAATCTGGCGGCGCGCTTGTCGAAGCCTATGCGGCGCGGCTTGGCGGATGGCTAAAGAAGTCCGGCTTCAAAGACGGCTGTCCGATCACCACCATCTGTCTTGAGCTTTCGCCGCAAAATCGAACCGTTACCGCCGCCGCGCGCGAGGCGTTTTCGGCGCGCCGGCAAGTTCTAGCCCGCGTTCTCCTCAAGGACGGCTGGACGGAAGACAAAGCAAGGGAACTGGCCCTTCTTGCGATATCGGCCGTACAAGGCGCCCTGGTTCAGGCGAGGCTGGAACGGAGCGTTCTGCCGCTCGCGTCGACCGCCAAGGGTCTCAGCACCATCCTGGACCGCCGCGACGTCGCCGCCGGGACCTAGGCCAAACCGATTTGGATCCGGGCGGTTGATGAGGCGCCTGCAAAAAGCCGTGCAGACGGCGCCTTGTCTGTTGCGCGCCAGCACGGCCGGTCATGTGTTCCCTCTTCACGCCCCGGCGCGCCGCTCATCACAGCGTCGCCGGAGCGCTTACATCGCCGGTGACTAGAACCGGAATCCGACCCCGACGCCCGCGACGATCGGATCAAGATCGACATCGACCCTGTTAATGGTTCCGCCGCTGTTCAGCGTCGCCGTTGTGTCGATCTGGATGTATTTGACGTCGGCGTTGAGGAACCAGCGTTCACTCAAGGCGAAGTCAACGCCGACCTGATAGGCGACGCCGACGCTGTTTTCGAGGTCGACCGAAGTCGGGCCGACCGCGCCGACCAGCGCTGACGATGCGTCTTCGCTGTAAAAAATCGACCAGTTGACGCCGACGCCCGCATATGGACGCAGCTTGCCGCCGGGATTGAAATGATATTGCAAGGTCAGCGTCGGCGGCAGCACCATGACGTCGGCGACCTCACCGAGGCCCGAAAGCGTCCCTTCGCCGACGATGTCGTGCGGACTGGTCGCCAGAATGAGTTCGGCGGCGATGTTGCGCGTGAAGAAATAGGTGAAGTCAAGCTCGGGCACATAGGCGTTATCAACGCCGACCTGTCCGCCCGGAAACCCCGGCTGCACGTCAGAGCTGTTTTCCGTCGGCGCGACGATGATGCCGCGCAGGCGAACAAGCCAGTCGCCCTGTTCGGCGGAGGCGGTTCCGGCGAGGCCGGCGGCGAAAGCGGCGAGAGCAAGCGTGTTCTTGAACATGTCGTTCCCCTGTTTTGCGGCTGCGAACGGCCGCGATATGGGATGTTCGCCGCGGCCGCACTTGATCGAGATCAAACTGCTGCGCCCTCGCGCCGGAACCGATCAAAAAAAGTCGCCGCGCGGCATTTCGAATTTGATCTAGGTCATCCGGTCGCGACGCCCGGCCAATAGGCTGTCATCATGAAGGACGCTTGGCGGAAATATCTCGACGGTCGAATCGCCCGCTACACAAGTTACCCGTCGGCGCTCCACTTTGACGGATCCGTGACGGGGGACGATCTCGCCGCCAAATGCCGCGAGGTCGACCTTTATGCGCCGATCTCGCTCTATGCGCACATCCCGTTCTGCCGGCAGCTATGCTGGTATTGCGGCTGTTCGATGCGCGTTGAGAATTATTACAGCCGCGCCCTCGAATATGTCGACGCGATGATCGCCGAAATCGCCATGCATGCCGCGGCGCTGAATGGGCGCGGGCGCCCGCAAAGCGTCCACTTCGGCGGCGGCACGCCAAACTATTTGCGCCCGGAGGATGTTGCGCGAATCCTCAGCGCGATTGAAGAGCAGCTTGGTTTGACCGACAGCGCGCACCTTTCCATCGAACTCGATCCGAGAATCTTGCGGGCGCAGGACATCGAAAATTTCGCATCGCTTGGATTTGACCGTTTCAGCCTCGGCGTTCAGGATTTCGACCCGGACGTCCAGACCGCCGTCAACCGGATACAAGGATATGATCTTGTCGAATCTTGCGTCAGCGACATCCGCATGGCCGGAGTCGCCGACCTGTCCTTCGACATACTTTACGGGCTGCCGCGCCAGTCGATGACGACCTTCAGCGACACCCTTGACAAGGTCATCGCGCTTGACCCCGATCGTGTGTCGGTGTTCGGCTATGCGCATTTGCCGTCAGCCTTTCCCCGCCAACGGATGATTGACGAGCAGAGCCTGCCGACCCCGGCGTTGCGCGCTGAAATGGCCGAACTTGCGGACCTCCGGCTGATCGGCGCGGGGTATCGGCGAATAGGGTTTGATCATTACGCAAAGCCCGGCAACGCACTGGCGGGCGCCGCGGCGGCGGGGCGGCTCAAGCGGAATTTTCAGGGGTTCGCAGACGACCCGTCGTCGACGATCCTCGGGATCGGCGCATCGGCAATCAGTTTCATCGACGGTCTTTATGCGCAGAACGAGAAAAACGTCGGCGCCTATGTCGGCCGGATCGACCGCGGCGAGTCACCGGTCGTGCGCGGCCTTCAAAGGACCCGGCGCGAGGCCGTCGTCGCGGCGGCGATCGGCGACTTGCTGTGCGGCATTCCGACCGATGTCGGAGAGGTGCTGAAAATCGCCGCGCCGGCGGAGGCGCTGCAGCTCTGCGCCGCTCTCGACCGCTTTGAAGCGGAAGGGATTATCACCTGGCAGGGGGACCGCATCCGCCTCGCCGATGACGCATTCCTTCTCGCGCGGACCGTCGCTGCGGCGCTCGACCCCTATGCGGTCGCCCCGGCGCGCGGAATGGCATATTCGATTTAGCCCCCCCCCGCGCGCCTGACAGCGACGCCATCTGTCGCCCGATCGGGGGCTTTTCGCCGCGGCGTTATGTGCTAGGGCGTTGGTCTATGGGCTCGTCTGACCAACGCGCCGGGGCTTGCGCCGCCGAGAAGCGGCCGGCGTCGTGCGACCTTTGCGCCGTCCGCGAGCGCTCCATCTGCGCCGACCTTGGCCCCCGTGAATTGGCGCAGATCGAAAAGACCATGGCCAGGCGGACCGTCGCAAAGAGTCACGCCCTTATGGAGGAAGGTAGCCCGAACGACAGCCTCTATATCATCGTTCAGGGAAGTTTTCGGCTGACAAAGCATCTTGAAGACGGTCGCCGGCAGGTGACCGGCTTTCTCTTCCCCGGCGATTTCATGGGCGTGCGCGCAACGCCGGCGAGCGCTTATACGGCCGAAGCGCTTGAGGACAGCCGCGTCTGCCATTTCCCGCATAAATTCCTGGATACGATCACCGTAGATTTCCCGGGCGTAAAAGATCGCCTGATCGCGCGCGGTCAGACCGAATATCACAAGGCCCAGGACCATATCGTGCTGCTCGGCAAGAAAACCGCCGAAGAGCGCGTCGAAAGTTTTCTTTACATGGTGGCGCGATCCATCGGCCGCAACACTGAGGATGACGCGACCGAGGCGCCCCTGCCGATGCCGCGTCAGGACATCGCCGATTATCTTGGACTTCGGCTTGAAACGCTGAGCCGGACGCTCGCCTTGCTGAAGAAAAAGGGATCAATCCGCGATCTTGAGCGCCACCGCGTGACGCTCGCCGGTTAGCGGCCGCCGGGCACCTTCATTTTTTTTCGGTCAGCAAGGCATGCGGCATGACAGGGCGATCCCCGGCGTCGATCTTGCGAATCACCCTCTCCCTGAAGGTCGATTTCGATGACCCGGCGCCCGCCCTTCGCGCAAATCGTGACGCGAAACTCGCCGCCATGATCAACGGCATGAGCGCCCAGCGCCGTCCCCGGGGCGATCACCGCCGCGAATGCGCATATGAGAGACTTTCGAAGCATTCATCAACGCGCCGCGCGGGCGGCCTATTCGCTGCGACATATCGACAATAGCGCGTTGTTTTTGGCAGGATTGATCCAGGTCAAGTCTCGCTGCCGCCGATTTGCGAGAAGGCGCGCGCAGAATCAGAAATGGGGCCGCATTGATGTCGAACGGAATGACGCCGTCAGCTGGCAAGGGCGCAGGCGCGGACGTTTTGCTGATTTCGCTTGCGCTCGCTTTGATGGCGTTGTGGTCCGTGTTCACGGCGGCGCGCACAGTTGACTCGTTAATGGCCGCGCATGCGATGATGTTCTTCGCGGCGAGCGTCATCGGCGCATTCGCCCTCGTCAGCCATGTGACGTCTCAACAAAGGGCGGACGCCGGCCGCTATGAGATGGGCGTCGTCAAGGCGGGCGTCTTCGCCTCCGTCTTCTGGGGCGTCGCCGGCTTCCTTGTCGGCGTCATCATCGCCGCGCAGCTCGCTTTTCCGAACCTCTTCTACTTTCCTGACCTGCCGTGGACGAGTTTCGGCCGGCTCCGGCCGCTGCATACTTCGGCGGTGATTTTCGCCTTCGGCGGCAATGTGCTCATCGCGACGTCCTTTTACGTCGTGCAACGCACTTGCCGCGCGCGGCTCTGGGGGGGGCTCGCCCCCTGGTTCGTTTTCCTCGGCTACAATCTCTTCATCGTTATCGCCGCGACCGGCTACCTGATGGGCGTCACGCAATCGAGGGAATACGCAGAACCCGAATGGTACGCCGATCTATGGCTGACGATCGTCTGGGTCGTCTATCTGCTCGTCTTCCTCGGCACGCTGTTGAAGCGCAAAGAGCCGCATATTTACGTCGCGAACTGGTTTTACCTCGCGTTTATCGTAACGATCGCGATGCTGCACGTCGTCAACAATCTCGCGATGCCGGTGTCTTTGACGAGTACGCGCAGCTACAGCCTCTTCGCGGGCGTGCAGGACGCGCTGACGCAGTGGTGGTACGGGCATAACGCCGTCGGGTTTTTCCTCACCGCCGGCTTCCTCGGGATCATGTATTATTTCATCCCGAAGCGCGCGGAGCGGCCGGTCTACTCCTATCGGCTTTCAATCGTGCATTTCTGGTCGCTGATCTTCATCTATATCTGGGCGGGGCCCCATCACCTTCATTACACCGCCCTGCCGGAATGGGCGCAGACGCTGGGCATGACCTTTTCGATCATGCTGTGGATGCCGTCATGGGGCGGGATGGTGAACGGCCTGATGACGCTGTCTGGCGCCTGGGACAAACTCCGCACCGATCCCGTTCTTCGGATGATGGTGGTATCCGTCGCGTTTTACGGAATGTCGACCTTTGAAGGGCCGCTGATGTCGATCCGCGCCGTCAATTCGCTTTCGCACTACACCGACTGGACGATCGGGCATGTGCACTCCGGCGCGCTCGGCTGGGTCGGTTATGTGTCGTTCGGCGCGCTCTATTGCCTCGTTCCCTGGCTTTGGAACCGCGAGAGACTCTATTCGCGCGCCCTCGTCGAGTGGCATTTCTGGATCTCGACGCTCGGCATCCTGCTTTACATCACGGCGATGTGGGTGTCGGGAATCATGCAGGGGCTGATGTGGCGCGCCTATAATGAATTCGGGTTCCTCGAATACTCCTTCGTCGAAACCGTTGCGGCGATGCACCCCTATTATGTCATTCGCATGCTCGGCGGGGTCTTGTTCCTGATCGGCGCGTTGTTGATGGCCTACAATTTGTGGCGCATGGCGCGCGGAGACGTTCGCGAT
>DNZB01000053.1:1742-3740 GCA_003506635.1 Parvularcula sp. | reverse complement strand
GACATGAAGCCGAGCTTCACCCCGTGCTTCTTCTCAAAAAGGTCCTTGTACTGACCGCGAAGCGCCATCACCGCGGTCATGTCGACGTCGTTGAACGTCGTCAGCATCGCTGCGGTCTCTTGCGCCTCCTTGAGGCGGCGGGCGATTGTCTGGCGAAGGCGCGTCATCTTCACGCGCTCCTCGCGCGCGCCCGTTTCGCGGGGAGCGCGCGGCGCTTCCGGCGCCCGCGCTTGCGGCGCTGAAGCGGCGGCGAGCGCGTCGCCCTTGGTCACGCGCCCGTCTTTGCCGGTTCCCTTGATCGAAGCCGGATCGAGGCCCGTTTCAGCGACGACCCGGCGCGGCGCGGGGCTCAGCGGCGCTTCGGTTTTCATTGCAATGGCGTGTTTGGCCGCCTCGGCTTTTGCGGCGGGCTGCTCCGTCTTCGCGGCGGGCTTCGCCGCGCCGTTCCCCTCGCCGATCTTGCCGAGCACGGCGTCAAGGCCGACAGTATCGCCCGCTTTCGCGGTGATCTCCGAGAGGACGCCGGCGGAAGGCGCGGGCACTTCAACCGACACCTTGTCGGTCTCCAGCTCAACAAGCGGCTCGTCCGCCTTCACCGCGTCGCCGACATTTTTCAGCCAGCGACCGACAGTCGCTTCCGTGACGGACTCGCCGAGTGTGGGTACGCGGATTTTTGTGGGCATGGGGGCTCCAGTGGCGGCAACGGCGAAGGGCGGTCACCTAGGCGAACGCCTCGTTTAGAAAATCGTCAAGCTCCTGCTTGTGGCGGCTCATGAGGCCGGTCGCAGGCGAGGCGGCGGCCGGGCGCCCGACATAGCGGGCGCGCTTTGTCTTTGCGCCGACCTGCCCCAGCGTCCATTCGAGATTGGGGTCCATGAAGAACCAGGCGCCCATGTTTTTCGGCTCCTCCTGGCACCAGACAATGTCGGCTTTTGAGAACCGCTTCAGTTCGGTGATCAGCGACTGCGCCGGATACGGATAGAACTGCTCGACGCGGAGGAGATAGACGTCGTTGATCCCGCGCTTCTCCCGTTCCTCCAGAAGGTCGTAATAGACCTTGCCCGAGCAGAGGATAACGCGGCGTATTTTCGCGTCGTCGGCGAGCTTCACGGTCGAGCCGGGCCGCGTCTCGGCGTCGTCCCAAAGGACGCGGTGGAACGAGGAGCCCGGTCCCATCTCCTTGAGGGCCGAAACCGCGCGCTTGTGGCGAAGGAGCGATTTCGGCGTCATCAGGATCAGGGGTTTCCTGAAATTCCGCCGCATCTGCCGGCGAAGGATGTGAAAGTAATTCGCCGGCGTCGAGCAGTTCGCGACCTGCATGTTGTCCTGTGCGCAAAGCTGCAAGAAGCGTTCAAGCCGCGCCGAGGAATGTTCCGGGCCCTGACCTTCATAGCCGTGCGGGAGAAGGCAGACGAGGCCGGACATGCGCAGCCATTTACGCTCGCCGGAGGAAAGAAACTGGTCGAAGATGACCTGGGCGCCGTTAGCGAAGTCGCCGAACTGCGCTTCCCAGAGCACCAGGAACTTCGGATTGGCGAGCGAGTAGCCGTATTCGAAGCCGAGGACCGCGAATTCCGACAGGGAGGAATCGTGCGCCTCGAACGTCGCCTTCGCGCCCTTCAGGTGATTGAGCGGCGTGAAGGTTTTTTCCGTCTCCTGATCGACGAAGACGGCGTGGCGCTGGGAGAAGGTGCCGCGCCGGCTGTCCTGGCCTGAAAGCCGGACGCCGAACCCGTCCAGGACGAGGCTGCCGAACGCCAGCGCCTCCGCCGTCGCCCAGTCGATGTCGGCGCCCTTCTCGACGACGCTGGCGCGCCGGTCGTCGAGAACGCGCTTCAGGGTCTTGTGAACCTTGAAACCGTCCGGGTGCGACGTGATCCGCTCGCCGATCCTTTTCAGCGTTTCTAGATCGACGGCGGTGTCGCCGCGCCGGTCGTCGTCCATCGGCGGCACGAAACCCGACCACTGCCCGTCGAGCCAGTCGGCCTTGTTCGGCTT
>DNZB01000053.1:0-1469 GCA_003506635.1 Parvularcula sp. | reverse complement strand
AAGCCTTTGGCGGCGGCAAATTCTTCTTCGAGGCGCGCGCGGAAAGCAGCCCGCTCCTCGTCGGCGTGGCCCGGCTCGATGACGCCCTCGGCCTCAAGGCGCGCCGCGTAAAGCTCGCGCGTCGTCTTGTGCGCGCGAATTTTCCTGTACATCACCGGCTGGGTGAAGCTCGGCTCGTCGCCTTCATTGTGGCCGAAGCGGCGATAGCAGAACATGTCGACGACGACGTCGAGGCCGAATTTCTGCCGGAACTCCGTCGCGACCTTCGCCGCATAGACGACGGCTTCCGGATCGTCGCCGTTGACGTGAAAAATCGGCGCTTGCACCATCTTCGCGACATCGGACGGATAGGGCGAGGACCGCGAAAATTTCGGGCTCGTCGTAAAGCCGATCTGGTTGTTGACGATGAAATGGATCGCCCCGCCGGCGCGATAGCCTTTGAGGCCAGAAAATCCGAGACATTCGGCGACGACGCCTTGCCCTGCGAACGCCGCGTCGCCGTGGAGAAGAAGCGGCAGCACATGAGTGCGCGGCGTTTCAATCTCGCCCGGCTCGATTCTGTCCTGCTTCGAGCGCGCCTTGCCGAGCACGACGGGATCGACCGCTTCGAGGTGCGAGGGGTTCGCCGTCAGCGACAGGTGCACCTTGTTGCCGTCGAACGCGCGATCAGAGGAGGCGCCGAGATGGTATTTGACGTCGCCCGAACCGCCGACGTCGTCCGGCGTGATCGAGCCGCCGGAAAACTCGTGGAAGATCTGGAAATAGGGCTTGCCCATCACCGCGGAAAGGACGTTGAGGCGCCCGCGATGCGGCATGCCGATGACGATCTCCTTGACGCCGAGCGCGCCGCCGCGCTTGATGATCTGCTCGAGCGCTGGAACCATCGCTTCGCCGCCGTCGAGACCGAAGCGCTTGGTGCCCGTAAATTTTGTATGCAGAAAGTTCTCGAAGCCCTCGGCCTCGGTCAGTTTGTTGAGGATCGCGCGCTTGCCTTCGGGCGTGAACTGGATCTCCTTGTCCTTGCCTTCAATGCGCTGCTGGATCCAGGATTTCTGCTCGCGGTCGGCGATGTGCATGAACTCGACCGCGAAGGTGCCGCAATAGGTGCGCAGCAAGATGTCGAGAATCTCGCGAAGGGTCGCGGTCTCGAGCCCCAGCACGTTGTCGATGAAGATCGGCCGGTCGAAATCGGCGTCCGTGAAGCCGTAAGTCGCGGGATCAAGCTCGGGATGCAGCTTTTTCTTCGTCTGCTTCAAGGGATCAAGATCGGCGATCAGGTGGCCGCGGATGCGATAGGCGCGGATGAGCATCAGGGCGCTCAAGGAATCGCGCGTCTCTTGCCGCACATTCGCCGGATCGGCGCCGGGCTTTCGCGCTTCGATCTTCGCCGCGACGGCTTTTTCCGCCGCCGGCCAGTCGCCGTCGAGCGCGGCGGTCAGTTCCCCGTTCGGCTTTAGCGGCCAGTCCTG
>DNZB01000169.1:6765-7022 GCA_003506635.1 Parvularcula sp. | reverse complement strand
TTTCATCGCGGCGAGATCGGCGAGATCGATCTTGCCGACGAAAAGGAGGCGGATGAACGCCGCATCGCCGGATTTGACCGCGGCGCGCAGGAAATTGTGCACTTCAAGCAGCCCGCCGAGATAGATCGAATCCTTGGTGAAGGGCGCGCCGCCGGCGATGACGCCGCCGCGAAAGACGCGCCGCGCATTCTCGAACGCCTCGAACGGCGGATCGTTCGCGCCCCGCTCGCGGAAGAAGCGGTAGACTTCGATGAAGT
>DNZB01000169.1:6030-6419 GCA_003506635.1 Parvularcula sp. | reverse complement strand
GCGCCGGAGATGAATTCCGCGAACACCGCAAGGCCCTCTTGCGTCCTGGCGTTGCCGGGATGGCTCTCGGCGAGCAGCGGAAAATTCGCCTGCGCCTGTCCGTTCTTGCCCGTCGCGATGTGAACGAACGCCTCGTGCTGCAACAGCTGCGTGACGTCGAGGTCGGAGAACATCGCGTCTTCGCGCAGCTTGATATAGTCGCGCCCTGCGGCCGCCTTGCCGGAAACATTGCGCGTCACCTCGACCCGCGGCGCGTCGGCGCCGAAATGCGCAGGAAGCGCCGCGTCGAGGCGCTGCTTGATCTCGCTGGCGCTGAGACCCTCCGGCGGCTCAAGACGCATGCCGCCCTCAAGATCGGCGAGCAGCCCGTCGAGACGGCGCGCAAGATC
>DNZB01000169.1:2016-5697 GCA_003506635.1 Parvularcula sp. | reverse complement strand
GTGAAACCCTTTTGTTCCGACGGCGGACAACAGCGATGCGGTCGTTTCGGTCGTTTCGGCGAAGCGCCGCAGCCAGTCATGCACGGGGCTCGACCCGTCGATCAGCGCGCGCGCCGCGGCGATGCGCTCGCGCGGCGGGACAGGATCGATCTGCGGATAAGCGGGGGCCGGGGCCCGCTCACCGCCGGACTTCAAGAAAGCGTCGCCGATCGCGCGATCCCAGGTCAGCGTCCGCAGGACCGGCAGCCGCTCCTCCGCGTCAAGGAGCAGGCCGGCCGCCTTTTTCAGTCTATTCAGTTCCGCCGCCGAAAACGCCGCCATGGTCCGCCGGGAAATTTTCCGCCCGCCGATGAACCGACGGGGCTGCGCCGGCGACCTTACATGCATTGAAGCAAGGATTGTCTAACGGTGCGCACGATATTCGCCCTTTCGGGCGGCCTTTCGATCCTTGGGGCGATCATGGACGCGGCGCTGCTTGCGCTGTCAGGGCTTTGGGTCATGGCGAGCATCCCCGCGCCGGACGCGCGCGTCGGCGGCGTTCTTGAAAGCCTTTCCGGCGCTTCGCCGGGGCTTCAAGGCGCCATCGGGCGCGATCCTTTTCCGGCGCTCGCTTTCGCACTTCCGGCGCTCCTTTATTTCCTGGTACGGATCATTCTGGGTCTTTCGACAGGCGCGTCGGCGCTGATGGCGGCGTGGACGGAGCGGCGGCGATGACGACGCGCGATGAAGACCGCATCCACGACGAATTTCTCGCGGCTTCGGCGCGCGCGGGCGACCGCTCCGCCTTCAACGCGCTCGCCCGGCGGTGGGAGAAAAAGCTGCTGCGTCACGCCTGGCGCCTCACCGGCGAGGCTGAGGCCGCGCGTGACATCGCGCAGGACGCCTGGAGCTCTATCGCGGCGGGGCTGAAGCGCCTTGACGACAGCGCGGCCTTTCCCGCCTTCGCGTTTTGCGTCGTCTCGCGCCGCGCCGCGGATCATATCCGCGCGAAAAAGCGCCGGCGCGCGCTCCACGCGGCGGCCGCCGCCGAACTGCAAGCGCCCGTTGAACTGAGCGACGCGGCCGCATCCGGCCGCGCGCTGCAAGCCGCGCTTGCGGCGTTGCCGGACGAACAGCGCGCCGCGGTCGCGCTTTTCTATCTTGAAGATCTCAGCATCGCGGAAATCGCCGTCGCGCTCGATGTTCCGCCGGGCACCGTCAAGACAAGACTGATGGCGGCGCGGGAAAAGCTGAAGGCAGCCTTTGGCGTAAAGAAGGAGTCGATTGATGAGCAAGCTTGACCAGATGATTGAAGACGCGCTTGGCGAGGAAGACCGCGCGCTGTTCCAGCGCTTCGGCGAGCGCGGGCTGATGGGCGAGACGGCGGCGTTGTTCACCGGCAAGATGGGTTGGTGGAACATCCTGTCGAGCCTCATCCAGCTTGCGCTGTTCGCCGCCGCCATATTTGCGGCGATGAAGATCTTGACGCTTGAAGACCCGGTGCTCGTCATGCGCTGGGGCGTCGCGGCCGTCGTCTTGTTCATGGCGATGAGCGCCATCAAGCTGGTGCACTGGCAGCAGATGCAGGCGAACCGCATCATCCGCGAAGTGAAACGGCTTGAATTGCAACTCGCGCGCGCCAAGGCGGCATAGCAAGGATGGCGCGGCGGCGGCCGATGGTCCAAAGAGGTCGCCGCCGCACGCGCAGGGCCAAAAGGAACGCCGGCAACGACCGATCTTAGGGGCCTTGACTTTAAGTAGTACTTAAAGTAATTATCCTCCGACTTTGATTTTCGGAGGGGCCAGTGGCGCAGAAACCGACCGGCAAGGACGCGAAAAAACAGGCGGGCGCCGCCATGGGCGCGAGTGGCATGGCGCTTTCGGCGCGCGGCCTTGCGGTCGTGCTCGCCGTCGCGCTGTTTATCGACCGGTCGGCGGCGATAGGGACGCTCGCCCCGAGGATCGGCGACATGCGCTTCAATGTGCTGCAGGTGTTCGTCTTCTGGGCCGACTTCCTGGCCGCTGGATTTTACATTTGCGCGCTGTGGGATCTCGGCGCCGTCTTTTCGCGGCTGAAGCGCGGCGATCCGTTCGGACCGGCGATGGTGCGGGGCTTGCGCGGCGGCGGCGGGTTCCTTGCCGCGGGCGCCCTCGCTGCGCTGCTCTTTGCGCCCAATCTGGCGTGGTATGCGGGCGTTCCGCTGGAGCCTGACACGCTTGAGCTCAAGATCGTGCACACGACCTTCCTGTTCATCGGCGTCGCCTTCTTGATGCTCGCCCGGAAGGGCGCCCGCCTCAAATCCGAACTTGACGCCTTCATCTGATGCCGGTGAAGCTGACGCTTGATGTGGTGCTGGCGCAGCGAAAGGTGCGGGCGCGCGATCTTGCGGCCCGCATCGGCATTTCCGAAACGCAATTGTCGCTCTTACGCACCGGCAAGGTGAAGGGCGTGCGCTTCGAAACGCTGGCGAAGCTATGCCTCCTTCTCGAATGCAAGCCGGGCGATCTTCTCGATTACGACCCGGACGAGGCGGATCTTGATCGCGACGAAACCTGACGCAGGAAACTGGGTTTGGCGGCGCGCCGGCGGCGCGCCCTTGCCGGCCCGCGACCCGGGCGCGATCAGCCGGCCGGCGGCTTGGCCGCACGCGCCGCGAGGGGCGGTCCTGAAGACCGCCCCCGACAAGCCTGGCGTGAGAAATCCTCAAGCCTTTCGCTTCAGGTCGAAGCGGTCATTGTTCATCACCTTCGCCCAGGCGGCGGCGAAATCGCGCGCAAGGACGCTCTCGGCGCCCGCATAGGCGTATTCTTCCGCAACGGCGCGCAGCTCCGCATTCGAGCCGAAGACGAGATCGGCCTCGGTCGCCGTCCATTTGAGATCGCCGGTCTTGCGATCGCGCCCTTCGAACACGTAAGGCTCACCTTCCTTCGGCGCCCATTTCGTCGACATGTCGAGCAGGTTGACGAAAAAGTCGTTGGTGAGCGCGCCGGGCCGCGCCGTGAAGACGCCGTGCGCCGCGCCGCCGGCATTGGCGCCGAGCGCGCGCATGCCGCCGACAAGCGCCGTCATTTCCTTGACCGTCAGGCCCAGCATGTCCGCCTTTTCGATCAGCGCCTCGGCCGGCGAACGGCCCGCCGCCTCCGCATAGTAATTGCGGAAGCCGTCGGCTTCCGGCTTCAGCACCGCAAAACTTGCAGCGTCGGTCATTTCCGCGGTCGCGTCGGTGCGGCCGGGTGCGAAGGAAACCACGACGGGACGGCCGCCGTCCTTCGCCGCTTTCTCGACCGCCGCGACGCCGCCGAGGACGATCATGTCAGCGAGCGAGATCTTGCGTCCGCCCGGCGCGCGCCGGTTGAAAGCCGCGCGGATCTCCTCAAGCTTGGCCGTCACCCTGGCGAGTTCGGCGGGGTCGTTCGCCGGCCAGTCCTTCTGCGGGGCGAGCGTCACGCGCGCGCCGTTCGCGCCGCCGCGCATGTCGGTGTCGCGATAGGTCGACGCCGACGCCCAGGCCGCGCGCACCAATTCGGGTACGGACAATCCGGACGACAGGATTTCGCCCTTCAGCGACGCGATTTCCGCCGCGTTGACGAGCGGATGCGTCGCCGGCGGAACCGGGTCCTGCCAGATCAGCGGCTCGGCCGGAACTTCCGCGCCGACGTAACGCGCGCGCGGTCCCATGTCGCGGTGCGTCAGCTTGAACC
>DNZB01000169.1:974-1744 GCA_003506635.1 Parvularcula sp. | reverse complement strand
GCGAAGGCGAGGCGGAACGCTTCGGGATCATCCTTGAAGCGTCGCGCGATTTTTTCGTAGGCCGGATCGAACCGCAAGGAGAGGTCGGTCGTCAGCATGATCGGGGCGTGCGTCTTGGCCGGATCATGCGCGTCCGGAACCGTGCCGGCGCCCGCGCCGTCCTTCGGAATCCACTGGATGGCGCCGCCGGGGCTCCTCGTCTGCTCCCATTCAAACGCGAAAAGGTTTTCGAGATACAGCGACGTCCACGCGGTCGGCGCGGCCGTCCACGCGCCCTCGAGCCCTGACGTCACCGTGTCGGCGCCGGCGCCCGCGCCGCAGCTGTTGGCCCAGCCAAGGCCCTGCTTGTCGACGCTTTCCGCCGCCGGATCGACGCCGACGCAGTCGCCCGGCTTGTGCGCGCCGTGCGCCTTGCCGAAGGTGTGGCCGCCGGCGATCAGCGCGACGGTTTCTTCATCGTTCATCGCCATGCGCGCGAAAGTCTCGCGAATATCTTTCGCCGCCGCGACCGGATCGGGGTTTCCGTTCGGCCCCTCGGGATTGACGTAGATAAGCCCCATCTGCACGGCCGCGAGCGGCTTTTGCAGCTGCCGGTCGCCGCTATAGCGCTTGTCGTCGAGCCATTTCGTCTCCGGCCCCCAATTGACAAGCTCGGCCTGCGCATCATCTTCGCGCCCGCCCGCGAAACCGTAGGTCTTGAAGCCCATCGTTTCGAGTGAGACGTTGCCGGCGAGGATCATCAGGTCTGCCCATGAAAGACTGTCGCCGTA
>DNZB01000169.1:0-609 GCA_003506635.1 Parvularcula sp. | reverse complement strand
TAGGTGCCGGCGCTGTGCCACGCCATGCGGATCATCAACGGCCCGTAGTTTCCGTAATCCGCCGGCCACCAGTCCTGCGAAGTCGTCAGGACCTGCGCGATATCCTGCTTGACGGCCGCCAGATCAAGCTTGGCGAATTCAGCCGCGTATTTCGACGGCGGCGCGGGGATTTCATTCTGGCGAAGCGGCGACAGATCAAGCCGCTCCGGCCACCAGAAGGCGTTTGTCGGCGCAGCGCCAGAGGGAAGCGCAGCGTCGTTCATCGCTTCTGATTGCGGCGCGGGCGCCGCGGCCTCCGCTTTCGCGCCCGGTCGTTCGGCGCGCGGGGCGCAGGCGGCGACGGCGAAAGCGGCGGCGGTCGCAAGCAGGGCTGTCTTCAGATTGCGGGTCATGTGGGTTCCTCCGTTGAGCGATTGTCCGTGTACGCATCGAACCTGGAAGCGGGGGGCGCCGCCGGTCGCGGCGCGCCATGAGGCGACCCGCCGCCGGGGCCTCGCTCAATATCCCTAGCGCCGGGAAAGGTATTTGTAAAAGCGATTGTTTTGATCGCGATCATTCATTAAATCGATTGAAGGGCCAGACCGCACGCCTCTTCCTTCTCCGCGGAGC
>DNZB01000171.1:7904-17776 GCA_003506635.1 Parvularcula sp. | reverse complement strand
GACCCGAAAGCGGCGGCTAAAACACCCTTCGGCGGCACGATCTCGCACGGGTTCTTGTCCCTCTCGATGCTTTCGCACCTCGCGAAGAACTCGCTTCTCGTCCTCGAAGGCGTCAAGATGGGCGTAAATTACGGCTTCGACAAGGTGCGGTTCATGGCGCCCGTGAAGTCCGGCAAGCGTATACGAGGCCATTTCACGCTGATGAGCGCCGAGGAAAAGGCCCCGAACCAGTGGCAGTTCAAATACGCCGTGAAGGTCGAGATCGAGGGCGAGGAAAAGCCCGCGCTCATGGCGGAATGGATTTCGATGCAATTCGTGTGATCCTTCGTGACGCGGCCCAGAAGGCCGCTCCTCAGGATGAAGTCATTCTTCATCTTTGCGGAGCTGCGGCGAAGCGATGGCGTCACGAGGGATGGTCAGCGGAGAGCCTTATGTCAGAACATATCGCGGAAATAGACTGGAAGCGCCAGACCGAAAGCTTCGCTTACGACCATTATAATCGCGCGCATGACTGGCGCTTTGACGGCGGCGTGGTCGTGCCGGGCTCGGCGGCGCCGGGCTACAAGGGCGAGCCGGAGCGCGTCGACCCTGAGGAAGCGTTTGTCGCTGCGCTTTCAAGCTGCCATATGCTGACCTTCCTCGCCATCGCGGCGAAGAAGAAGCTGACCGTTGACGCCTATCATGATCACGCGGTCGGACGGATGGACAAGAACGCCAACGGCAAGCTCGCCGTGACGAGCGTCGACCTTCATCCAAAAGTCACCTTTGCGCCCGGCGTCGAGGTTGATGCGGCGACCTTGAAAAAATTGCATCATGACGCGCATGAAAACTGTTTCATCGCGCAGTCGGTGAAAACGCTCGTCATCGTTCATTCAAAGTAGGGAGCACCGCCTTGGCTATCAGGTTCGACGGCAAGGTCGCGATTGTCACCGGCGCCGGCAACGGGCTAGGGCGCAGCCACGCGCTGGCGCTTGCGGCGCGAGGCTGCAAGGTCGTCGTCAACGATCTCGGCGGCGCGCGCGACGGCACGGGCGCTTCCGCCTCCGCCGCTGAAGCCGTTGTCAGGGAGATCAAGGACAAGGGCGGCGAGGCGATCGCCGACGGCGCGAACGTCACCAACGAAGCGCAGGTTGCGGCGATGGTCGACGCCACGATCAAGAAGTGGGGCCGCGTCGACATCCTCGTGAACAACGCCGGCATTCTTCGCGACAAGACCTTCGCGAAGATGGAGATCGCGGATTTCCGCGCCGTCATCGACGTGCATCTCGTCGGCACGGCGATCTGCACCAAGGCGGTATGGGAGATCATGAGGAGCCAATCTTACGGCCGCATCGCCTGCACGTCCTCGCCTTCCGGCCTTTACGGCATCTTCGGCCAGGCGAATTACGGCGCGGCGAAAGCCGGCATGATCGGCTTCATGAACGCCCTCCACCTTGAAGGCGGCAAGTACAACATTCGCGTGAACCTGTTATCGCCGTCCGCGCGAACGCGCATGACGGAGGATATCGGCATCCCTGAGGCGCTGCTTGCGCAGATGACGCCGGAAGCGATCACGGCCGGGCTTCTCTATCTCGTCAGCGACGATGCGCCGAGCCGCGCGATCCTTTCCTGCGCCGCCGGCGGCTATGCACGCGCCTATGTCGCCGAAACCGAAGGCGTCTATCTTCCCCCTAGCGAGCAGACGCCGGAGAACATCGCTTCCCTGTGGGACAAGATCTCCGACCCGTCGACGGTGCGCTATTACGACACCAGCGCCGGTCCCAACATGAACTTCATGGCCAAGGCGCAAGCCCATGCCCGCTAGGCCGATCGCCGCCGCTTTGCTGCTTGCCGCCTGCGCCAGCGCGCCTGAGGCGCAAAGCGCAAAGGCGTCGGTCGGCGCAGCGCCGGATCGCGAGGCGATCCTTGCGACGGTCGATGCGTTCTTCCTCGCGCTTGCGGCGGGCGACGCCGATACGATCGAAGGGCTCGCCGGCGATCGCACGCTCTCCGTTGCGATTCGCGCGGACGCAACGACGCCACCGCGCTATGGCGATCTTTCGGAACTTGTCGCCCGGATTCGCGGCGGCGCGGCGGCGAAGGTCGTCGAGCCCTATTGGTCGCCGACGGTCATGCAGCGCGCCGGGCTCGCGATCGTCTGGGCGCCATATGAGGTGAGCGCAGGCGGAAAGCTCATCCATTGCGGGATTGATCAGTTCACGCTGTCGCGCCACGCCGACGGCTGGAAAATCGACGCGGTCGCCTATACCGCCGAGCCGGACGCCTGCGGCGAATTGCGACCCGCAGACCGTTCAGCGATGCGTCCCGAATTTCCAGAAGGAGCAGGCCAGTGAGAGAAGCCGTCATCGTTTCAACCGCCAGGACCCCCATCGGGAAGGCCTATCGCGGCGCCTTCAATGCGACGGGCGCGCAGGCGCTGGGCGCGCATGCGATCCACCACGCGCTCGCCCGCGCGAAGGCGGCGCCGGAGGAAGTCGAAGATGTCGTCATGGGCTGCGCGCTCCAGCAGGGGACTGCGTTCCAGAACGTCGCGCGGCAAGCGGCCTTGCGCGCCGCCTTCCCGATCGGCGTATCGGGCATGAGCCTCGACCGCCAATGCGCCTCCGGCATGATGGCGATCGCGACAGCGGCCAAAGAGGTGATAGCCGACAATATGCAAATCGCGATCGGCGGCGGCGTTGAATCAATCTCGACCTGTCAGACGGGCGACATGTTCGTTCGGCCCGACAAATGGCTGATCGAGAATCTGCCTGCGACTTACATGCAGATGATCGAGACGGCGGAGATCGTCGCCGAGCGGTACAAGATAAGCCGCGATGCGCAGGATGAGTATTCCCTGCAATCGCAGCAGCGCACGCATGCGGCGCAAGCATCGGGCAAGTTCGCCGACGAGATCGTGCCCCTGCCCGCCGTCATGGTTATGACCGACAAGGCGAGCGGCGCGACGAGCGAACATCAAGTCACGATCGAGAAGGACGAAGGAAACCGCCCGGAAACGACGCTCGAAGCGCTGAAGGGTTTGAAGCCCGTCTTCAGGGGCGGCCAGAAAGTCACCGAAGGCAAGCACATCACCGCCGGCAACGCCTCGCAGCTTTCCGACGGCGCTTCGGCCGCCGTCGTCATGGAGGCGAAGGAGGCGTCGCGACGCGGCCTGACGCCGCTCGGGATTTATCGCGGCATGGCGGTCGCCGGCACGCACCCCGACGAGATGGGCGTCGGGCCCGTCTACGCCGTGCCGAAGCTCTTGCAGAAATTCGGCCTGCGGATGGATGACATCGGCCTTTGGGAATTGAACGAGGCCTTCGCCGTTCAGGTCATTTACTGCCGCGACAAGCTCGGTATTCCGAACGAGCTGTTGAACGTCAATGGCGGCGCGATTTCCATCGGCCATCCTTACGGCATGTCGGGCGCGCGCATGGTCGGCCACGCGCTTATCGAAGGCAAACGTCGCAAGGCGAAATATGTCGTATGCACCATGTGCGTCGGCGGCGGCATGGGCGCGGCCGGCTTGTTCGAGGTGGCGTGAGCGCGAATCCCGCCCTCTTCCACGCCCTCATCTTCGAGGTGCCGGCGGGCGAAGTCGCGAGCTACGGGATGATCGCGAGCCTCATTCACGGCGCCGGGCCGCGGCAGACGGCGCGGGCGCTTCATTCAGCGCCGAAGGGCCTGCCGTGGTATCGCATCGTCACCGCGTCAGGTCAGCCCGCCGATCATTCGGGTGCGGAGGAACAGCGCCGGCGCCTGAAAAAGGAAGGCGTCGCATTCCGGAAGAACGGCGCCGTCGACTGGTCGAAGCATCGCTGGAAGGGACCATCGCAAGAGTGGATCGACAGATCGGGCCGAGACCCGCATGAGGTGATGGAAGTTATCGCCGGATGGGGCCGATGAACGTCGTCTTCGTCTTGTTCCCGAACGTCACGCAGCTCGACTTCACCGGGCCCTTGCAGGTGCTGTCGCGACTGCCGGACGCCAAGGTCCGCATCGCGGCGGCGTCGATGGCGCCCGTTCCGACCGATGCGACGCTTACGCTCAACCCGACATGCACCTTCGCTGATTGTCCGCCTGCGGATGTTCTTGTCGTCCCTGGCGGGTTCGGCGTCGACGACGCGATGAACGATCCGGAGCTGATGGCGTTCGTCCGCCGCGAGGGCGCAAGCGCCCGCTATGTCACGAGCGTGTGCACCGGCGCCTTCATTCTCGGCGCGGCGGGCCTCCTCAAGGGCAAGCGCGCAACGACGCACTGGGCCTATCACGATGACCTTGCCCGCGTCGGCGCGATCCCGGTCAAGGCCCGCGTCGTCCGCGACGGGACCTTGTTCACCGGCGGCGGCGTCACCGCAGGGATCGACTTCGCCCTGACGCTTGCCTCCGAGATCGCCGGCGAGAAAACGGCGCGCGCGATCCAGCTGGCGCTGGAATACGACCCCGCCCCGCCCTTTGACGCCGGCGCGCCGGAAAAGGCCGCGCCCGCCGCGCTTGCCGCGATGGATCAGCGCTATGCCCCGCGGCGGGAGGCGTTTCGCGCCGCCCTCACGCGCGCGTTATCGGCATGACTAATCGGTAAGTCCTTGCCGTCCCGCCCCATTTCGGCCCAAGACAACGGCAGGATTTCGCGCCTGTAAATGACGGAGGACCACCATGGCCCTGACGATTAACCGCCTGCTACTCGCCGCCCTCGCGGCGCTGTTCGCCTTCACCGGCGCGGCCGACGCCGCCTCGAAGTCCAAAATCGACCGCCGCGTCGACAAGGCGCTCGCTGAATTCCGCGATCAGATCGGCGGCGCTGATGCGGTTCTCAATCGCGCGGCCGGCGTCCTCGTTTTCCCGTCGATCAAGAAGGCCGGCATCGGTATTGGCGGCGAATATGGCGAAGGCGCCTTGCGCATCGGCGGGCGCACCGCCGGCTATTATTCGTCGGCCGCTGCTTCAATCGGCTTTCAGCTCGGCGCGCAGGCGCGCCGCCAGATCATCGTCTTCCTTGACCCTGAGGCGCTTGAAAAATTCCGGTCGAGCCAGGGCTGGGAGATCGGCGTCGACGCTTCCGTCACGGTCATCACGCTTGACGCCGGCGCGCAGATCGACACCAAGGAACTTAATCAGCCGATCGTCGCCTTCGTCTTTGACGGCAAGGGCCTGATGTACAACCTCGCCCTGGAAGGGTCGAAGATCACCCGCATCCACAAGGATTAGGGCCGTAGAAAGGCGCCTTGACGACTCGCCCGTGTGCTGAAAATTCGAGGTCCCTTGCGGGGTATAGCCGCAAAAGGCGCCTTTTCGGGGTTCTGAAAGGCGCCTTTTTTCCAGGGGCTTGAGGAGGGCCCTCAAGAGCCCCTGACTTTTCAAAAGACCTAGACGCGGGTCCGCCGCCTCGTCTGAACGTCGGTTCAGCGAGTTGTTTGATACGCACGCGCGGCCAACGGACCCAGCCGTCAGAACGCGCGCCCACCAGGACTTGTCAAAGCCGCCGCTTCTCAGGGACGAACCCGTCTTCGAAGCACCGGTCAGAAACGACAATCGCGCCGGAAGGGGCCCCCGGCGCGACGGCGCAACCATGGAGCACGATGCAGGGGACCGTCAACACATTTATTAGGTGTGTTGCTATGGTTAACGCGCGTATTTGGGGAATCCGCGACGCCCCGGCTCCCCCCGCCCGCGGCGCGCAGGTGCGGGGTGAGGGCGAGGGGACGAAATATCATCCGCCTACGATCAAACGAAGGGCCGCGCCCACGGTCCCGCTGCCGCGATTGTCGCCGAAGGGCGGCCCCGCTAAAAGCGGTCCCGTTCAACGAGAGCGCCACTGATGACCGACGCTGCCGCCCTTGCCTCCCGCATCGAAGCCCTGTGGGAGGCGCGCGCGGGCCTTTCCCCCGCGACGTCGGGCGAGCCGCGCGCGGCGGTCGATGCGGCCCTTACCCTCCTTGACCGGGGCGAGGCGCGCGTCGCCTCGCGCTCGGCGAACGGGGAATGGGTGACGCATCAATGGCTGAAGAAGGCGGTGCTCCTTTCCTTCCGGCTATATGACAATGCGACGATCGGTGCGGCGCCGGGGCCGTGGTGGGACAAGGTTCCGCTGAAATTCACCGGCTGGACAGACGATGATTTCCGCAAGGGCGGATTTCGCGCCGTGCCGGGCGCGATCGTGCGGCGCGGGGCGTTCGTGGCGCCCGGCGCGGTCTTGATCCCCTCTTTCGTTAATATCGGCGCCTATGTCGGCGAGGGGTCGATGATCGACGCCTGGGCGACGGTCGGCTCCTGCGCGCAGATCGGGAAGAACTGCCACATCTCGGGCGGGGCGGGCATCGGCGGCGTTCTTGAGCCATTGCAGGCGAGCCCCGTCATCATCGAGGACAACTGCTTCATCGGCGCGCGCGCCGAAGTCGCCGAAGGCGTCATCGTGCGCGAGGGGTCGGTGCTTTCGATGGGCGTTTATCTCGGCCAGTCGACGAAGATTGTCGACCGCGAAACGGGCGCAGTACTTTACGGCGAAGTGCCGCCCTATTCCGTCGTCGTCTCCGGCGCGCTGCCCTCGCCCAAGGGCGGACCGTCGCTTTACTGCGCGGTGATCGTCAAGCGCGTCGACGAAAAGACGCGGGCGAAGACGAGCGTCAATGAGTTGCTCAGGGATTAGAGCGGCCGCAGACTAAAGATCTCGATATGCAGTGTGCGGATTAATTCCGTATTTAACTCCGTCACCCCGGGGCGCGCCTCTTGGCGCGAACCCGGGGTCCATCTCCTGAACTGCTGGCGCGCACGATGGTGAGTGTCGGGAGCTGGTCCCCGGTTCGCCTCTTCACCCTGAGGCTCACGAAGGACGGCGTCCGGGGTGACGGGTTAAAAGAGCTGTGACGGCCCGGCCCTAAACCTTCCCCCGCATCAGCACCAATTCCTCCGCGCTGGTCGGATGGAGCGCCATCGTATCGTCGAAATCGCGCTTTGTAAGACCCGCTTTCACCGCGACAGCGAGACACTGGATCATTTCCGCCGCGCCCTCGCCGACGATGTGGACGCCGAGGACGCGGTCGGACTTCGACTCGACGACGAGCTTCATCATTGTGCGCGCCTTGCCGCCCGAGAGCGTCGCTTTCATCGGGCGGAAATCGGTCTTGTAGATGTCGACAGCGCCGCATTTTTCCCGCGCGTCGGCCTCCGAATAGCCGACGCTCGCCGCCGGCGGCTGCGCGAAAACCGCTTTCGGGATATACGTGTAATCGACTTTCACCGGGTTCTTGTTGAACTCGGTTTCGGCGAAGGCCGCCCCTTCGCGGATCGCGACCGGCGTCAGGGCGACGCGGTTCGTCACGTCGCCCACCGCGAAAATATGCGCGACATTGGTGCGCGAAAATTCATCGACGATGACCGCGCCCTCCCCGTCGAGGGCGACCCCCGCCCGATCGAGCCCGAGGCCCGCCGTATTCGGTTTCCTGCCCACCGCCCAGAAGACGAGGTCCGCCTCGACCGCCTCGCCGTTCTTCAAATTGACGCGCCGCCGGCCGCCGCCCAAATCCTCGATCGAGGTGAAGACGGTGTTGATGACGAGGCGGATGCCGGCGTTCTCGATCTCACGCTGAACGGCCGCCGAAATGTCGGCGTCAAACTCGCGCAAGACCCGGTCGCGCCGGTAGACGAGCGTCACCTCAGCGCCGAGACCGGCGAAGATGAACGCGAACTCGACCGCAATATAGCCGCCGCCGGCGATGACGACGCGGCGCGGAAATTCATCGAGGTGAAACGCCTCGTTTGAGGTGACGCCGAGCTGATGGCCGGGGATCGCGTCGTCCGTCCACGGATGGCCGCCCGTCGCGACGAGAATCTTCGCCGCCGTGACGGTGCGGTTTTCCTTGACGAGACGGATGGCGTGCGGACCTTCGAGCTCCGCACGGCTGTCGATGATTTCAGCGCCCGCGGCTTTGAGGTTCTTGACATAGAGCCCTGAGAGCCGCGCGATCTCCGCGTCCTTGTTGGCGACAAGCGTCTTCCAGTCGAAGCGCGCGTTGTCGGCGGTCCAGCCGTAGCCGCGCGCCTCCGCAAACGCATGGCCGAATTCCGAGGCGTAGACGAACAGCTTCTTCGGCACGCAGCCGCGAATGACGCATGTGCCGCCGACGCGAAATTCCTCCGCAACCGCGACGCGCGCGCCATAGCTGGCGGCGAGGCGCGCGGCGCGCACGCCGCCGGAGCCTGCGCCGATGGTGAAAAGGTCGTAGTCGTAAGTCGTCACCCGTTTCTCCTACCCCGGCAGGAAGCCGATCCGGTTTCTGAATCCGGCGTCATTGAAATCGTCGGTTTCGAGCGTGAAAGTCTCCAGAAATTCCTGATGCGCGGCGGCGAAGACCGGCGCAAGCTTTCCGGCGAATTCAAGCGGCACGTGAATGACCGGGCGATGCGCGACATAGACGTCAAACTGGTCGCCCGCGACCTCCGCGGCGATGGGGGTCCGAAGCCACAAGGCGCCCTTGTCATCCGTATCGCCAATAATGAGGCAAAGGCCGAAGCGCACGGGTTCGAGCACGATGATCTCGCGCGCGGCGAAGGAAAAGGCCTTTTCGCCGTAGCTGGTGCGCGGATCAAAGGCGCCCTCCGCCGGAACGGCGACGACGTTTTCCTTCGGGCAGCCTTCATAGGCGTGAAACCCCTCAAGGATCGCCTCACCAAGCGCGCGGCAGCGAAACAGATTCTGGAAGGCCGCCTGACCGTAATCGCGGATCGCCGCCTTAAGCTCGTCGATGGGCGCCGTCATGGCTTTAGTCGCTCCAATCCTTCAGGGCCGGCGAGGATCACCTCATCCGCCATGCCGATAAAGAGCCCGGTTTCGATGACGCCGGGGATCTTCTTCAGAGCGCTGTCCAGCGTCCGCGCGTCGTCGATGCGCGCAAGCGCGCAATCGAGGATGAAATTGCCGCCGTCGCTGAGGAAAGCGGCCCCGGCGGCCCCGGCGCGCAGGCGAACCTCCGCCCGCGCATAGCCGAGATCGGCGAGCGCCTCGCGCACCGCGCGCACAGTCAGCGCGAAGGCGAAGCGGTCGATTTCGACGGGTAGCGGAAATTTCCCGAGCTGCGCGACTTTCTTCGACGCGTCGGCGATGACGACGAAGCGGCGCGCGGCGTTCGCAACGATCTTCTCGCGCAGGAGCGCGCCGCCGCCCCCCTTGATCAGGGTCAAGGCGCCGTCGACTTCATCCGTCCCGTCGACGGCGAGGTCGATGATCGTCGTCTCATCCGGCTCGATGAGGTCGATGCCCGCGGCCGCCGCTTTGCGCGCGGTGTCGTCGGATGTCGGCGCGCCCTTCACATAGAGGCCGCCCCGCGCGCGCAGCGCCAGCGCCGCGATGAAGTGCGCCGCAGTCGAGCCGGTGCCGAGGCCGAGCGTCATTTCGGGACCGACCAGCGCGGCCGCCGCTTCGGCCGCCTGCTTTTTATAAGCGTCGGCGCTCATGATTTGTCTTTCTTCCTCGCGCTGTTCGCCGCGCGGAACTTCGCCGCCCAGCCCTTGAAATCCGCCTGGCGCCCGCGCGCGACGGCGAGCGCGTCCGCCTCGACGTTCTTCGTGATGACCGAGCCCGAACCGACATAGGCGCGCGCGCCGATCGAAACCGGCGCGACGAGCGCGGAGTTGGAGCCGATGAAAGCCTCCGCGCCGATTTCGGTGCGGTGCTTGGAAAACCCGTCATAATTGCAGGTGATCGTCCCGGCGCCGAGATTGGCGCCCGCGCCGATCATCGCGTCGCCGGCGTATGTGAGGTGGGGAAGCTTTGCGCCCTCGCCGACTTTTGCATTCTTGACCTCGACAAAATTGCCGATCTTCACGTCTTTTGAAAGCTCCGTCCCCGGACGAAGCCGGGCGAAAGGGCCGACGCTCGCGCCCGCGCCGATCAC
>DNZB01000171.1:713-7537 GCA_003506635.1 Parvularcula sp. | reverse complement strand
GGCGATCGCCGTGTCCCAGGAAAAATACACCGTGCCGGGATCGATCAGCGTCGCGCCCCCTTCCATCGCCGCCTTGCGCCGACGGTTCTGGAAGATGCGCTCGGCCTTGCTGAGCTCCTCGCGGCTGTTGACGCCGGCGACCTCGTCTTCCGCCGCTTCCGCGACGGCGCAGGAAAGCCCCTCGCCGCGGGCGATGGCGACGATGTCGGTGAGATAGAATTCCTTTTTCGCGTTGTCGTCTTTAAGTTGCGGCAGCGCGCGCGACAAGAACGCGGCGTCGACCGCCATGACGCCCGAATTGACGAAGCGTATCGCCAGCTCCGCCGGGCTTGCGTCCTTCGCTTCGACGATCGCTTCAAGGCCGCCCGCGGCATTCGTCTTGAGGCGGCCATAGGCGCCGGGATCGGCGGGCCGGAAGCCGAGCACCGCGACGGCGGCGCCTTTCTCCACTTCCGCCGCGAGGGCGCGCAACGTCTCCGGCGTCACCAGCGGCGTGTCCGCATAGAGAATGAGCACGACGCCCGAAAAGCCATCGAGCGCCGGCGCGGCCTGCTTCACCGCGTCGCCGGTGCCGCGCGGCGGGTTTTGCACGGCGACCGCGGCATCGGCGCGGATCGCTTTCGCCGCCTCGCCGACGACGGGCGCTTGCGCGCCGATCACGACCGCAAGGCGCAGGGGCTCCAGCGCCTCCGCCGCCGCCATCACATGGGCGAGCATGGAGCGCCCGCCGACGGCGTGCAGCACTTTGGGCGTTGATGATTTCATCCGCGTGCCGTGCCCGGCCGCGAGAATGATCGCGGCGAGCTTTCGCTTGTTCATGGCGATCGAAACCTCTGCTAGGACCGGCTGAAAGCTTTGACAGCGGCGACTTTTGGCGATGGCCGGGTGAGTTGTAAATGCAAGGCGCCTTGAGCGGCCACGCGATCATATTCGATCTTGACGGCACGCTGATCGACACGGCGGCGGATCTTGCCGCATCGATGAATTACGTGCTGGAGCGCGCCGGCCGCGCCCCCGTGCCTTTGGACCGTGTGCGCCACCTTGTCGGGCATGGCGGGCGCGCGATGCTCGACCAGGGGTTTCGCGAGAATGGCGGGGCCGCGCCCGCGGATCTTGCTCCGCATCTGGCGCTCTTTCTTGAGCATTACCTCGCCCATATCGCCGACCAGTCGCGGCCCTTCCCGGGCGCGATCGCGGCGCTTGACGCACTTGCCGCGGAGGGCGCGGCGATCGCCATCTGCACCAACAAGCGAGAGGCCTGGGCGCGGGCGCTGTTGGAGGTCCTCGGCCTGTCGCACCGCTTCGCGGCGATCATCGGCGCCGACACTGTCGGCGTCCCCAAGCCAGATCCGCGACCGGTGCGCGCCGCGCTCGCCGGGACCGGCCGGGAAAAGGGTGTTTTCGTCGGCGACAGCGACACTGACATACGCGCGGCCCGGGCGGCGGGGATGCCGTGCGTCGCAGCCCTCTTTGGCTATGGACCGCTCGACCTTTCGGCGGAAGCCTTCGCTGTTTTTTCGGCCTATGAGGCTGCGCCCGACCTGATCCGCCGCGCCGCGCGGCTTTAGACCGCGGAAAGCCCGATCCGCCGCGGCATGCCGTTCACCATGTCGCTGCGAACATCTGTGCGCGCCGAGCGCATGGTCGAAACGAAGCCTTCGGGTCGCAGATCAACGCGGACGTCGAAGCCCTTTTTCCGCCAATAGTCCTCGATTTTCGCAGCAAGGCGGGCCGCGCCGTTATCGGTGCAGTGGTCCGACATGTCTTTCACCTCAAACCTATGGGGCCAGATCCGATGCTCGGAGGTTATAAGCCATGCTAATTATTTCAAGGGCCTGCAAAAAAATTTGTTCGTATTGTTTTATCAATTTTCCTTACAAGATCTGCTGTTCTCTGCTGCGGCGCAACATCGCTTGCGCGATTCAGGATTCCGGATAATAAGAAAAGCAAATATTCTGGAGGCGACGATGACCGAGTTCCCGACCAATGAGCCGCGATCGATCGGCGACCGCATCCGCCATGCCCGCAAGGAGGCGGGACTCAACCAAACCGAACTGGCCGAGCGCGTCGGGGTAAGCCAGCCGGCCGTCGCGAACTGGGAGAGCGGCGTTCACGATCCGCGCCGGGTGATGCTGGCGAAAATCGCCGATGTCTTGCGCGTCTCGCCCGGCTGGCTGGCGAGCGGCGATCGCTCGGCGCTCGAGACCGACAAGCAGCCCGCCGCCGCCTATCTCCGCCGGCCGCTGCGCCATGCGCCGGTGATTGCGATCGAGGAGGCGATGTGGTTCTTGAACGACGCCGGCGCCGATCCGCACGGGGCCGCGCTCGACTATATTCCGATCACCTCCGGCGCGGAAAAGGTTTTCGCCTTCTTCATCGACGATGAGGCGATGAACCGGGCCTTTCCCAAAAACACCCTTGTCGTCGTCGATTATGGCGACCGGCGGCCGGCCGACGGCGCGTACGCCCTATTCTCCGTAGACGGAACGCCCCTCGTCCGCCGCTGGCGTGAACGCCCGGCGCGGCTCGAACCGCATTCCGACGGAAATGCCTACGGCGACGTGCACCTCGACCGGCCGCCCCTGGTGATCGGCTGCGTGCGCGTCTCGATCAGGTTTCATTGACGCCTCACGCCGCTGCGCGCGCGAAGACGCGCCGCACCGATGGAATCTCCTTGACGCTCGCCGCATAGGCGCCGCGGAGCTGCTTGACGAGCGGAGGCAGCGCGGCGATGTCGGCGGCAGACCGTTCGATGCGCGCGCAGGCCTCGCCGAGCCGCCGCGCGCCGATATTGAAGCTCATGGATTTCAGGGCGTGCGCAGCGCTGGCGATTTCCTTCGTCTCGCGCGCCTTGACGGCGCTTGCAAGGCGAAGCATCCCTGCACGCGAATGCGATTCGAAAAGCGCGAGCGACCGCAAGACAAGATCGCCGCCGGACGCCGACATCTCCGACAGGTTTTGCAAGGTGCGCGCGTCGAAGGCGGCGAATTCCGCCGAGGAAGGTTGCGGCTCGCCGCGCACGGGGGGCGGCGCGAGCGTCGCCCCGCCCGACAAATGTTCGGCGAGCGCTGCGGCCAGCGTCGCCAGCGTGAACGGCTTCGTCAAATAGCCGTTCATGCCGGAGCGACGCCACTGCTTGTCGTCGCCCTCGACATGCGCGGTGAGCGCGACGATCGGCGTTCGCGCGCGCGCCGGGTCGGCGAATTTCCGGATCGCTTCGGTCGCGGCGAAGCCGTCCATCACCGGCATCGAACAATCCATCAAGACGAGATCGAACGCTTCGCGTTCCAGCGCGGCGACGGCTTCGGCGCCGTTGGTCGCGAGCGCCACGTCGACGCCGAGACGGCTCAGCGCCTCCCTGACGACTTCGCGGTTGACCGCGCTGTCGTCAGCCGCGAGGACTCGCGCGCCGGCGAACGCCGGCCCTCTGTTTTCGGCGGCGCGCACGGACTGAAGCGCCTCGCGCCCGCGAAGGCGGCCGTCGAAAATTCGCTCGACCTGCGCGATCATGTCATGGCGCGTGATCGGCTTGATGAGGAGATCTTCGGCGATCCCCGCGGACAACAGCCGGTCGGGCGCGTCGTCGCCGAGATCGCTGATGCAGATTCGCGCGGGCGTCCAGCCGGCGTGCTCACCGGCCTGGCGTTCGTGCAGCGCTTCGAGGAACGCCGGCCCTGCGAAGATATAGTCCGTATACGCAATTTCCTGCGCCGCGCCGCCCTCCGGCGCGACGATCTGCGCGGAAATGCCGGATTCCTCAAGATAGCGCGCGACCATGACCGGCGTCGCCGAGCCGGAAAGCGCGACGATAGCGCGCTTGTCGCCGAGGACGCGCGGAAAGGCGCGCGGCGCCCCAAGCTCGCGCGCCGGGACGGAAAAGAAAAACCGCGATCCCTTGCCGTCGCGGCTCGTCACGCCGATCTCGCCGCCCATCGCCTCGACAAGGCGGCGGCAGATGGCGAGGCCAAGGCCGGTGCCGCCGAATTTGCGCGTCGTCGACTGGTCCGCCTGGCTGAATGCTTCGAAAATCGCCCCGAGCTTTTCTTGCGGGATGCCGATGCCGGTGTCGGCGACGGAAAACTCGATTCTGACGACGCCGCCCTCGCCTTGCAGCCGGCGCGCCGCCACGATGACGCTGCCGTTCGCCGTGAATTTCAGCGCATTGCTGACGAGATTGGAAATAACCTGGCTGATTCGGACTGGATCGCCCTCGATCTCCTCCGACACTCCGGCGCCGACATAGGAAACGAGATCGACGCCCGATTTCTGCGCTCGTTCCCAGAAAAGGCTGATGACATCGGCGATGACGTCGGCCGGACGCAAGGGAATTTTCTCGAGGTCAAGCTTGCCGGCTTCGATCTTCGAAAAGTCGAGAATGTCGTTGATGATCGTAAGAAGACTTTTCCCCGATCGCACGATGACGTCGGCGTAGCGTTTCTGGCGCGGCGGCAGATCGGAATTATTGATGAGTTCGGCCATCACCAGAAGGCCGTTCATCGGCGTCCTGATTTCGTGGCTGACGGTCGCCAGAAAGTCCGATTTGGCGCTGTTCGCCGCCTCCGCCGCCTCTTTCGCCTGCTTCAATTCGCGCGTCCGCTGCATGACGATCTTTTGCAGGTTTTGTTGCTGCGCCAGGAGGCGCGCATCGCGGTCCTGGATCTTGTCAAGCATGTCGTTGAAGGCTTCGACGAGCTCGCCCGTTTCGTCCTGGGTGGCGCGCCGCGCGCGCGCGCCGAAATCGTCCGTCTCGCGCACGCGGCGCATGACGCGCACCAGGTCGATGATCGGGTTCGTGACGCCGCGCTGCATGCGCAGTGCAAGAAGCAGCGCCATCGTCGCCGAAAAGAGCGCCGCGACGAACGCATCCCAGATGATCTGCGCGATCTGCCCGCCGAGTTCCGATGTCGCGGCGGTGAGCGTCAGCGTCCCGACGGTCTCGCCGCCGTCGACGATCGGCGCCGTCGCCGTGATGACGCCGTCGCCGAGCGATGCGAAAGGGCCGCCGCGCGAGGCGCCCTTTGGCGCGAGCGCGACGGCGCCGCCCAGCTCGACGAAGCGCGACCCATCCGGCCGGCCGACGCGGATATGATCGACATGCGGCAGGTCGCCGATCGCGCGCAGCGCCTCAAGCGTGCGCCGCTCGTCGCCTGCGCGGACCGGGCCTGCGATCGTCGCGGCGAAAATGACGGCATTTGCGCGCAGCTCGCGCGAGCGCTCGGCGCTGTACTGGTTGACCTCGCGCAGGGCGAAGGACCCCGTCGCGAGGATGACCGCGCCGAACACCGCGACGATGACAAGCGTCGTCAACTGGTTTCGCAGTGAAGATTGCCGTCCCGCCACGCGAAGCCGCCCCAGCGCGTTATCAACCCGCGCCGTTATGGGCGGAATTGATTGCAAATTGGTTCCGGTTCCGCAAAGGCGCGGCGCGAAGCAAGACGATGTTAAGCAATCCTCCGCATGGTGGCCCGGCCTTGCGCGCCGCGCGCGCCGGGAGACGCCCCGACGCCGGGGCGGCGGGGAGGAACGGCGGATCATGGCGCAAGAACGGGAGCAGAACGGGCGCATCCTTGTGATCGACGACGATCCGGTGATGCGCGAGCTTGCCGCCGCCAAACTCACCGAAGCGGGCTATACGGCGATCGTCGCCGCCGACGGCGCGCAAGGGCTCGCCGCCGCCAGATCGGCGCCGGCGCTCGATCTCGTCATTACCGATCTCGACATGCCGGGGATCAGCGGCTTTGACCTGACGCGCGCGCTGCGCGCCGACGCCGCGCTGGCGGCCGTGCCGGTGATCGTCATCACCGGCAGCGAGCACCCCGAGGCGGTCGAACTCGCCTTCGCAGCCGGCGCGACGTCCTTCCTCGCCAAACCGATCAACTGGACGCTGTTTTCGCATTCGGTGCGGTTCGTGCTGAAATCCGACGCCGACCAGCGGGAATTGCGCATCGCGCGCGACGCCGCCGAGGCCGGCTCGCAGTTCAAGGACAGCCTGCTTTCCGTGATGAGCCATGAGCTCAGAACGCCGCTTAACGCCATCATCGGCTTCGGACAGATCCTCTCGGCGCAGTTCGAGCGCGAGAATGACGCCGTTCACAAGGAATATTCCGACTACATCGTTGACGGCGGGAAGAGGCTCTTGAATTCGGTGTCGGACATGCTGCTCGCCTCGGACGCGCGCACCGGCCCGATCGCGCTCAACGACATCGACTGCACGATCGAGGAAATCGTCGATCTCGCGCTTTCGCCGCTTGAGAAAACGCTGGCGCTAGCGCAGCCCGACATCAAGCGCGCGATCCGCAACGCCGATTTGGAAGTCTGCTGCGACCGCGCGCTGATCGCGCGCGCGATCGGCAAGCTGGTCGAGAACGCGGTGAAATTTTCCCCGCGCGGCGTCACGGTGACGATCGGCGCAGCGCAGGCGCGCGGCGGCGATCTAGTCTTTCTTGTGCGCGACACCGGTCCCGGCATGCCGGCCGAGCGGCTCGCCGCGGCGTTGCAGCCGTTCAACCAGGCCGACATGTCGCTGCGCCGCTCGAAAGAGGGCCTCGGCCTCGGCCTCCCCCTCGTCAGCGCGATCGTCGCCGCGCATGACGGGCGCTTCCGGCTGGAGTCAGCGCCCGGCAAGGGAACCAGCGCCTATATCGCCCTCCCCGCCGCGCGCACCCGCAGCGCCGGCGCGGTCGCCGGGGCGGCCTGAACCCTGCACGCTTGACCCGCGTCCTGAAGGCCCTAAGAGAAGCCGCGTCCGGGCGCGTAGCTCAGCGGTAGAGCACTACGTTCACACCGTAGGGGTCACAGGTTCGAACCCTGTCGCGCCCACCATA
>DNZB01000171.1:0-344 GCA_003506635.1 Parvularcula sp. | reverse complement strand
GGGAGGTCGCGGGTGCCGATTCGAGCCACCCTTTAAAATCCTCGAGCAGCGGGATTCCAGCCTGTTGGATAACATCCAGGCTTACGGGAGGCCGGCGCCTGCGCTGGATAAACGGTGTATGTCATCTCTCCGCCGGTGCTGCGCCCGACCCTGAATGATCCTTGGGGCACGATGAGTGTGGTTCTGCCCAAGGCGGTCGCTGAGATCGCGTATTCGTTGCGATCCGTCGGCAGGTTTTGGACGCGAGGGTTAGTCGGACGGATCATGTTGGCTTGAACATAGAGCCGGTCTCGCCAAAGGAGTTCCCCTGTCTTCGGGTCGCGTTGCTTGCTGTTATCCCACCA
>DNZB01000283.1:6381-8606 GCA_003506635.1 Parvularcula sp. | reverse complement strand
AGGCCGCGGTCGCCCTGATACATGAAGCCGAGATTGGTGCAGGCGAACATGAAGCCAGCCTCGCACCCGATGGTGTAGCTTCTGACGGCGCCCGCCGGATCGTTGGCGACGCCTTTCGCGTAGTCGAGCGCGACGCCCCAATAGGCGCAGGCGAATTTGTGGCCAAGCTCGCAGCCGGATTTGAAATTCGCCGCGGCTTCGACGTCGTTCTTCGCCGCGCCGCGCCCGGCGTCGATCATGAAGCCGAGATTGCCGCAGCTTGCGCCGTCTCTCATGTCGCAGCCGAGGCGGTAATAGCGAACGGCTTCCGGGTCGCTCTGGCTGACGCCAAGGCCCGCTGAATAGAGGAATCCGAGATTGCCGCAGCCAAGGCCCGAACCGCCCTCGCAGGCGCGCCGGTAAAGGTTCGCGGCCTGCGCCTCGTCTTGCACGACGCCCTTGCCGGTCTGATAGCGGTGGCCGAAATTGTTGCAGCCGAGCGCGTTTCCCGCCTCGCAGGAGCGGCGATAAAAATCAGTGGCGTTGATATCGCTTTTCGCGACGCCGATGCCGTTCTCGTAAAAATAGCCGAGATCGGTGCAGCTGTCTGCGTCGCCGAGCTCGCAGCCGCGCGCCAGGATTTGCGCGGCCTTTTCCTTGTCGGGCGTCACGCCGGCGCCGTAATTGTAATTCGACGCCAGCCGGTAACAGGCGCGCCCGACGCCGCCGTCGCAGCCCTGCCGGTAATATTGCGTCGCCCGCGAATCGTCCCTTGCGACCGGCGCGCGCCCGTAACCGTAAGCAAGTCCTGAAAGCGTCGCGGCGACGGCGCTGTCGGCCGCCGCGGCTTCAAGCTTTTCAATGCCGATGGAGGAGAGCGCTTCATCGGCGAGGTTCAGTTCAGGCTCCGTCTGAAACCGCTCCGGCGCGAAGGCCGCAAGCGCCGCCGGGGCCCTGGCGGGCTTTTTCGCGGCGGTTGATCCGCCGTCGTCGCCTTTCGAGATCTGGTGAACGACGCCTGCGATCGCGAAAAGCGAAGCGACGACCGCGACGCAATTGCGGATGAACTCAATGCGTTTTGACACCTTGTCGCGCGGCTCAATCGCCTTCAGCGACGCGATGCGCATCCGCGCGACATCGGCGAACAGGCCGCGGTCGCCGAATTTCCTCAGATAGGCTTCGTATTCGCTGACCGTCTGTATCGGCGCGGCCGACACGGTGCGCCAGAATTCCGCCTCCATGTTCGGCGCGGCGAGCGCTTCGGCGACGGCGGCGGGCGCTGCGGCCTTTTTTTCGGTCGGCGGGCCGGCGCGCCTTTCGATGGCTGCGATGACGGGGTCGAGAAGCGGGCTGTCAGGATCGCCGTTCCACGCCGAAAGATCGACGGCGTGGTCGGCGCGGAAATAGAGCGGCGGGTCCGCCGCCTCGATCATCGCGGGGACGAGGATCTTGCGCTTCTTGGCCTCCGTCGCCTCGGCGACCACCCAGTCGCTCTCGGCTGCGGCCTTCGACCACAGCACGATCGCCGCCTTCGCCTTTGCGAGGACGGCGTCGATCTCCTTGGCGAAGCGGTCGCCGGGCAGAAGCTCGACATCCCACCAGACGGAATAGCCGCGTTTGACGATCGCCTCGGCGAGCGCCTTCGCCTTCGCGCGCTCTTCGCGCTTGTAGCTGATGAAAACGTCCGCCAAGGGAGCCCCCCGCGACAGGCGCGGCCTTTCCGGGCGGTAATGTACCAAGGGCCGTGGAGGGGGAGCAAGCGAGGCGGCAGCTGACGGGTCGCCCCCTTCTTACGCCCGCTGCAACCCCGCCACCCGCGCGAAATAGCCGCCCTTTTCGAGGAGGGCGTCCGCGGTCCCGGCTTCGATGACGCGGCCCTTGTCGACGGCGGCGATCAAATCCGCGGCGCGGATGGTCGACAGGCGATGGGCGATGACGATGGCGGTGCGCCCTTTCATCAGGCGCGCCAGCGCGCCCTGAATCGCCGCCTCGCTTTCGGCGTCAAGCGCCGAGGTCGCCTCGTCAAGAAGAAGGATCGGCGCGTTCTTCAGGAAGGCGCGCGCAATGGCGATGCGCTGGCGCTCGCCGCCGGAGAGCGCATTGCCCGCCTCGCCCACGCACGTCTCATAGCCGTTCGGCGATTTGCGAATGAACGCATCGGCGCTCGCGGCGATTGCTGCGGCTTCGATTTCCGCCCGCGTCGCGCCCGCGCGGCCCATCGCGATATTCGCCGCGATGGTGTCGTT
>DNZB01000283.1:0-6046 GCA_003506635.1 Parvularcula sp. | reverse complement strand
CCGGTCGTCGATCAAGATCGCGCCGGCGTCGGGTTCGTAAAGGCGCAACAGGAGATTGAAGACGGTCGATTTCCCGGCGCCCGATTCGCCGACCAGCGCGACTGTCTTGCCGGCCGGGACTTCCAGCGAGAAGCCGTCGAGCGCGCGCGTTCCCCCGTCATAGGAAAAGACGACGTCGCGAAACGAAACCGCCCCGCGCTCAAGGACGAGCGGCGCCGCGCCCGGCCGGTCGACGATCGACGGCGCCCGGTCGAGAAGGCCGGCGATGCGCTCAAACGCGCCAAAGCCTTCTTGCGCGACGGCGTTCAGCGTTGAAAGCCCGCGCGCGGGCTGCGACAGCATGAGAAGCGCGATGATGAACGAAATGAACTGCGGCACGTTGAGCGCGCCAGATGAAATCCTCAGCGCCACGACGGCGATGACGATCGCCATCGCGACCGAGCCGACAAGGAAAATGAAAGGCTCGTTCAGCGCCCGCAAGTTCGCCATTCTAAGCAGAGTCGCCAGACGCGCGTCGAAGGCGGCGCCGGCTCCGGCCCGGCGCGCGGCCTCGAGGCCGAAGGCGCGGATGGTGCGCCCGCCCGCCACCATCTCATTCGCAAGGCTCGCGATGTCGCCTGATTGCGCCTGCGCCGCGCGGCTCGCCTTTCTCAATCCTGCGCCGATGCGCGCGACGGGCCAGCCGACAGCCGCATAAATGCCGGCGACGACGAGAAACAGCACGGGGTCGTACCAGATCATCACGCCGACAAGCGCGAGAAGAGTCAGGAGGTCCCGCACGCCGCTCAGCGCGCGCTGCAACATCTCGCGCAGGACCGCGACGTCATTCGTCAGCATCGAGATCGACTGGCCGGGACCGAGCGCGCGAAGCTGCGCGTCGTCGATCGCGAGCAGCTTGTCGGCCGTCGCGGCCTGCATATCGCGCAGCGCGCGCAGCGCGGCGCCGGCCGACAGGCGCGCTTGCAGATATTGCGCGCCGGCGTTGACAAGGCCGAGCAGGACGATAATCGCCGGCCCGACGATCGCGACATTTCCCGCAAGCGCGCCGAAGGACGGCCGCTCGCCCGACAGGCGGGCGTTGATCCATTCAACCCCCGCCGGGATCGCCGCGGCGGAGGCGGCGTAAACCGCCATTGCGACCAGCGCGAGGGCGAGCCTGCCGCGCTGGCGCCCCAGAAAGTCGCGCCAAAGACGGCGGCCGAGCGAAAGCGAGGACGGCGGGGCGGGAGGCGGGACCATGGGGGTCGTCTATATCGGTTGGCCGGCGAGTGGCGAGCGCTATCCTGCCCGGCGGTCCTGATTTGCCACGGACCGCGCCAATGCTATCAGCCGCAGGAACCATGCGCCATTTCGCTTACACCGGCGGCGTCCTTCACGCGGAAGAGTTGAGCCTCAAGACGCTCGCCGCAGCGGTGGAAACGCCTTTCTACTGCTACAGCGCGGCGACGCTGCGCCGTCATCTCAGCGTCTTTCGCGCCGCGTTCGCGGGGGCTGAGGCGATGATCGCCTATTCCGTGAAGGCCAATTCCAATCTCTCCGTCCTGACACTGATGGCGAACGAGGGCGCGGGCGCCGACGTCGTTTCGGGCGGCGAACTCGCCCGCGCGCTCGAAGCCGGGATCGCGCCCTCAAGGATCGTTTTTTCCGGCGTCGGCAAGACGCGCGCTGAAATGGCGGCGGCGCTCGCCGCCGGCATTCATCAGTTCAACGTCGAATCAGAGCCCGAGCTTGTCGCGCTCGATGAGGCCGCGCGCGCGGCCGGCGCCGTCGCGCCGGTCGCCTTTCGCGTCAATCCCGACGTCGCGGCGGGCGGCAATGACAAGATTTCGACCGGCAAGGCCGAAGACAAGTTCGGCGTGCCGTGGACGCGCGCCCGCGAAATCTACGCGCGCGCCGCAACGCTCAAAAACGTGAAGGCGGTCGGCGTCGACGTTCATATCGGCTCGCAGATCGCCGACCTTCAGCCCTTTGAGCGCGCCTTCGCGCGGGTTGCAGGGCTCGTCGCGGATTTGCGGGCGGACGGGCACGCGATCGGCCGCCTTGACCTCGGCGGCGGTCTTGGCGTTCCTTACGGCGACCCGGCCGCGCCCGCCGATCTTCCGTCGCCGGAGGATTATGCGGCGATGGTCAAGCGCCTCGTCGCGCCGCTCGGCGTCGAGCTTATTCTGGAGCCCGGCCGCGTCATCGCGGCGAACGCCGGCGTGCTCGTCGCGCGCGTTCTTTATGTGAAGGAAGGCGAAGCAGGGCGGTTTTTGATCGTCGACGCCGGGATGAACGACCTCCTGCGCCCGGCGCTTTACGGCGCCTTTCACGAAATCCTCGCCGTCGAACCGCGCGGCGGGCCGTTGCGCGACTATGACGTCGTCGGTCCCGTCTGCGAGACCGGCGACCGCTTCGCGAAGGCCCGCGCGCTTCCCCCCCTCTCGCCCGGCGACCTCGTCGCCTTCATGACGGCGGGGGCTTACGGGGCCGTATTGTCCTCGCAATACAATTCGCGCCCGCTCGTCCCCGAAACGTTGGTCGACGGGGCGCGCTTTGCGATCATCCGCCGGCGGCCGGATTACGACGCGATGGTCGAAGGCGAACGCGGCGTTGCGTGGCGGTAGAACGGATCGTCGCCGATCGCGGCGCGCGCCGCCATCGATCATCAGCGGGCGGACGGTAAATGTCGCTAGAGCGCGTCCTTGCCCCAGCGGCGGTGCAGCCACAGCCATTCGCCCGGGCGCTTGCGGATCATCGCCTCGATCGCCTGGTTTAGGCGGTCGGTCAGCGCCTGCGTATCCGCGGCCGCATCGCCCGACGGCGTGAACGCGACCGCATCGCCGACCGTCAGCCGGAAACGCGCGCCGCCGAGGCGGGCGATTTCGAGCGGGATGAGCGGCGCGCCGAATTTGAGGGAAAGCCGCGCCGCCGCCGGCGCGGTCATCGCGGGCCGGCCGAACAGCGGCGAGGCGACGCCCCCGCTCGTCAGTTTCTGGTCGACCAGCATCGCAAGCGAGGCGCCCGCCTTCAGCGCCGCGATCATGTCGCGTCCGCCGCGTTTTCCCTTCGGGATCTGCCGGCGCGACATCACGCGCGCCCGCGTCCTGATGATCAGGCCGTCGACCAGCGGATTGTTCGCCGCGCGATAGACGACGCCGTAATCAAGACCGGCGGCGCGCATCGCGATCGACATCACCTCCCAGTTCGCGAAATGGCCGGAGAAGAAGATCGCCGGCGCGCCGGCGTCGATCACCGCCTGGAATTTCTCGCGGCCGATGATTTCAAGGCGCCCGCCCCGATCCGGATTGAATTTGTCGAGATGGGAGAATTCCGCCGCCGTGCGCCCGAGATTTTCCCAGACCGCGCGCAAGGTCCGTTCGACCTCCGCGCGGCTCCAGTCCGGAAAGGCGCGTTCGAGATTGACGGCGCCGCGCCGGTGGACGGGGCCGATCAGCGGACCGACATGGCGCATGAACCCGCCGGCGAGCGCTGAGGCCGCATCGACGCCGATCAGGCGGAAAAACCCGCCAAGCGCCAGCGCCAGCGCGTATTCGATGCGGTGCAACGGCGTCACCGGCCGGTTCGAACGCGGCGCTGGCAGCTCGATCTCGTCCTCCGTCGCATTCACCGGTTGATCCTTTCACGGACGAAGCGGACGAGGCTGTCAGGGTCTTCGGCTTCGAGAGCGAGCCTTGCGACGGCGACGCCGGCGCGATCGGCGGGGCAAAGGCGCACGAAATCCTTCTCGGTGGTGATGAGGGGAAGGCCGGCGGCGCCGGCCTTAAGGCGCGCGATCTCGCCGGGGGCGAAGGCGTGATGGTCGGCGAAGGCGCGGCGTGACGCCAGCGTGAAGCCTTGCGCCTCCAGCGCGGCGAAAAACCGCTCCGGCCGCGCGATTCCGCAAAAGGCGGCGACCCGCTGCGGCGGGAGCGGCAAGGAAAGGCGCCCCGCCGCGTGAAAGGCGGGAACGCCCCCTGCTTCCGCCGCGCGGCGGCGGGGAAAAGCAAGGACGACAGCGTCGGCGCGCGCCATCGCCTCGCCAGCGGTCTCGCGAAGCGGCCCGGCGGGAAAGCGCGCCAGGTTTTCCTCCTCGCCGGTCAGCAGCAGGAAGGACAGCGTCTTTTTCACCGCGGGATTTTGAAATCCGTCATCCATGATGATGACGCCGGCGCCCGCCGCCGCCGCCGCGCCTGCGCCCGCTGCGCGATCCTTCGCAACCCACGCCGGCGCCGCGGCGGCGAGGATGAGCGCTTCATCGCCGACATCATCCACCGTATGCTGAGCATCGACGCGGACGGGTCCTTTGAGCCCGCCTTTGTAGCCGCGGGTCAGAAAATGCGCCGCGACCCCCTCGGCGTGGAGAAGGCGTTGCAGCATGAGGCAGAACGGCGTCTTCCCGGCGCCGCCGATGACGGCCGCGCCGGCGCAGATGACGGGAATTCCCGGATCGAACGGCCTGGCGGACCTGATGCGCCAGCGCTGCCCGGCGCCATAGAGCGCCGCCGCCGGGGCGAGCGCGGCGCGCGAAAGGCGCGCGGCGGGCGACGCGCCGCGCCAGAACCACGGATCATTCATTCGGCGACTTTTCGCGACTGCGCCCGGGCGGCGTCGATCGCGGCGACGATGTCGGAAAGGACGCGCTCGCCGCTCGCCTCTGCGGTCTTCTTCGCCGCCGCCGCCATCGCGCCGCGCGTCGTTTCATCGGCGAAGAGGCGGCGGGCGGCGGCGGCGAGCTCGCGCTCGTTGCGGACGAGAGCTGCGCCCCCCGCGCCGCGCAGCTCCGCATAGGTTTCGGCGAAATTGAAGACATGGGGGCCGTGCAGGATCGCCGGACCGAGCCGCGCCGGCTCCAAAGGGTTGTGCCCGCCCTTGTCGACAAGGCTGCCGCCGACGAAGGCCGCGCCCGCCGCGCGGTAAAAGACCCCAAGCTCGCCCAGCGTGTCGGCGACGTAAAGCTCCGTATCGGGAGTAATGGCGCCGCCGGCTGCGCGGCGCGCGGTGTTTAAGCCCCCCGCCATCGCTTCGACCTCGGCGCCGCGCGCCGGATGGCGCGGCGCGACGACGGCGAGAAGGCCCGGCACGTCCGCTCGCGCCAGCCTTGCCGCGGCGATGACGGTTTCTTCCTCGCCCGGATGGGTCGAGGCCGCGAGCAGGACAGGCCGCCCCCCGATCGCGGCGTTCAGCGCCCTTAGCGCGCGCTCGTCACCGGGAAGCGGCGCGGCCGCGTTTTTCAGATTGCCGAAAGACGGGACGGGTCGCGCAGCGAGCGCGGAGAGACGCTCCGCATTCTGACGATCCTGCGCGACGAGAAGATCGAACTGCGACAGCAGATAGCGGATCGTGCGCGGCCGCTTTGACCACGCGGCGAAGGATCGCGGCGACACTCGCCCGTTGACAAGCGCCATGAAGGGCGTCCGCGCGCGCGTCTCCATCAGAAGGTTCGGCCAGAATTCCGACTCGACGAAGAGCGCGATGTCGGGCCGCCAGTGATCGAGGAAGCGCGCGGCGAAACGCGGGTGATCGACCGGAATGAATTGATGAAACGCCTGCGAAGGCAAGCGCTCCGCCATCAGCTTCGCGGAGGTGACGGTGCCGGTCGTGACAAGCGTCGAAGCCGCCGGGTCGCGCGCCGTCAGGCGTTCAACCAGCGGCAGGACGGACAGGGATTCCCCGACGCTTGCGCCGTGAATCCAGACAAGGCGGCCTTCGGGCCGCGCGCGCCCCGCCGCGCCGAAGCGTTCATCAAGCCGCGCCTTGTCCTCCTTGCCCTCGCCAAGCCGGCGCTTGAGGACCGCGCGCGCGAAGGGCGCCGCGGCGCCGGAAGCTGCGCGATAGACCTTAAGGCCAAAGGGCGCCGGTGGCGGATGATCGCCGCGTGTCATCGTCTTTCCAGCGCGGTCTCGGCGTCCCTGACCGCGCCCTTGATTTCCTCTTCCAGCCGGCGCCGCGCCGCTTCCAGCGCGTCCGGCCCTGCGCCCGCTTCTACATGGATTGGGGGCCGCGCGGCAAAGACCATGCGCGCGAAAGGAAAAGTAAGGACGAAGCGGTCCCAGGTCCCAAGGCG
>DNZB01000282.1 GCA_003506635.1 Parvularcula sp. | reverse complement strand
ACGCCCTTGGAGACGGCGACCGTGTTCGACTGCGCCTGGCGCACGATGCCGATGCCGACGCCGGGCTTGCCGTTGACGCGCGCCGTCGTCGTCTCGTCGGCGAAAGACCATTCGACGGCGGCGACGTCGCTGACGCGCGTTTGCGCGTTGAGCCGCAGCCGGCCGATGTCTTCGGGCGTCGTCGCCGGCGTTTCGGCGCGGATGAGAATTTCCTGCGTCGCGTTCCTTATGCGTCCCGCCGGGGCCGAGGCCGAGGCGCCTTGGACAAGGCTTGCGACGTCAGCGACCGTCAGTCCGCGCGCCGCAAGGCTGTCCTGCATGATCCGCACACGAATGACCCGGCGGCGGTCGCCGTAAACATCGACCTGCGCGACGCCGTCCACGCTTTGAATGCGCGGCGCGACGACGTCCTCGACGAGATCGGCGAGTTCGCCGGGGTCCATGGCGTTCGCCGAGACCGTAAGACGCATGATCGGCGAGGAATCATTGTCGGCCTTAACGACCTGCGGTTCCTCGACGTCCTCAGGAAGTCGCCCCGTCACGCCGGAAACGGCGTTCTTTACGTCCGTCGCGGCGATGTTGATGTCGACGCTCTGCGAGAATTCGGCGACGACGCGGCTGCGCTCGCGCGAGGACGAAGAAGAAATCGAGGTGACGCCGTCAACGAGGGCGACCGCACCCTCGATGATCGAGGTCACCTCGGCGTCGACGGCTTCCGGGGTCGCGCCTGGATAACGCGTGTCGACCGTCACCACCGGATTGTCGACGTCGGGCAATTCCCGCACCTCGACGCCGTTCAGGGCGGCAAAGCCCGCAAGCACGATGAGGAGGTTGACGACGATCGCCAGAATCGGCCGTTTGATCAGCGCCGCGACAAAGCCGCCGGCAGGCGCTGCGATGTCTGGCTTTTCCGCCATCGTCAGTTCGCCGCGGCGCTGGCGGGCGCGCCCGCGCGGCCTTGCCGATCGGCGCCGGCGCCCGGAAACGTCATCCCCGGCCGGACGCGATCCGCGCCCTCGACGATCACCCGCTCGCCTTGCGCGATATCGCCGGAAACGATCGCCATATCATCCGTACGCTGAAGGATAGAGACGCTCGCCCGCGTCGCAGCGCCGTCAGGCCCGAGTTTCCAGACATAAGCGCCAGTGCGGTCCCACTGCACGGCGAGACCGGGCACGGAGAGCGCCGACGCGCCTTCATTGGTCGTTGTGATCGCATAGGTCGCGCCAGGAAGAATCTTCGCGCCGCCCGCGAACGCCGCTTCGATCCGCAACGTGCGGCTGACTGGATCGACGCGCGTGTCGATCGCCGAGACTGCACCTTCGAGCGTCTCGCCGGCTCCTCCTGCGAGCGTCGCGCTCACCTTCTGGCCGATCCTGACCGCGCTTGCAGCTTCCTGCGGCGCGGTGAATTCAACGATCAGCGAGGCGGGATCGTCGATCGTCGTCACCACATCGCCGACGCGAAGATAATCGCCGCGCTGAATAAGCGTGAGACCGATGACGCCGTCGAAGGGGGCGCGGATCGTCCGCTGCGACAACGCGAACTCGGCGGCCCGCAAATCGGCTTCGGCCGCCTTGTGCTCGTTGAACGCCGTATCGGCTTCGAGCCTTGAGGCGGCGTCTTCCGCGGCAAGCGCGGCAAAGCGGTCGGCGTTCGCCTTTGCAGCCGGATACTGGGCGCGAGCGCGGGCGAGCGCGATGCGCTGGGCCTCGTCGTCGAGACGAAGGAGAACGTCGCCCTGCTTGACCGGCTTTCCCGCGATGATTTCGACCGCGGTGACGAGCCCGGCGGTCTCCGCCACGAGGGTCGCAGCCTTCGACGAACGGGCCGAGCCGATCGCCTCGAGCGTACGCCCGACATTGGCCGGCGCGACGCTGGCGACGGTGATCGCCGGGGCCATGCCCCCGCGCGAAAAGGCGGCGGGCCCGCCGGCGCCCCCGCGACCACCAGGCCGGCCCGGTCCGCCCGGCCCGCCCTGACTTGCGGCACTCGACTCGACAGACGGTTTCGCAGACAAAACGATCCCTACCGCAACTGCTCCCAGCGCCGCCCCGGCAAGGGCGCCGGCGATAAAGGTGCGGGAAATCGGCATGCGTAGGGTTCCTGAAGGGCGAAAGCAGTTCGGCGGCGGCGCTGACATCGACACTACTAGCAACGGACTAATGAACTTACACGCGGCAAAGGATACGAATCCGTCGCTGGCGCGGGATCACCAACCCGCGAGGTCGCAAAGCGTTTCCAGCCGGAGCTCGAAACCGCCGCCGATGATCCCTTGGTTGGGGGCGTGTCTACCCCTTGCGGGCGCGCTGGCGCGCGGCGCCAAGAACAGCGAGGCCGAGCGGGAACAAGGCAAGCGCCGGCGGCACCGGAATGACATTCGCAGGAACGAGGCTCAACGCCACCAGCCCGAGCAGCGGCGACGTGCCGGGCGACGAGCTGTAGGTGATAATGCCGCCTGTTCCGCCGCGCGGATCCCCGAATCCGGCTTGCGCGACCGCGCATTCGAGCGCGGTGCAGGCGTCGGAATCAACGCCCCGGAACGATCCGGCGAGAAGGGAGACGTTGAACTCCAAAAGCTTTGTTTCGCCGATTTCGAAAACGCCAAGGCTGACATCGTCGAGGAACGTATCGGTCCAGCTGAAGAAGCTGGAATTGCCGGCCGCGAGGCCGAAATTCGCGAGCGTCACGCCATCGAAGACCGCGACCGCGCCGTTCGCCGGATCGACCGAGATCGTGCCGGTGAAAAGCCTGACGCCGTCGAGCAGCGCTTCAAAGAAAAGGCTCGCCACTTGCCCCGTATCTGTCGGCGCGCCGGTGTACGTGCCGCACTGGGCGATGTTCGCAAACACGCAATCAGCCGCGCCGAAGTCCGCCAGCGCGAGGCCGACGCCGCCGCCGTAAATCAGCGAATCAAGGCTCGCCGTCGCACGCACGCCGGAATCGTTCGTCAGTTCGACTTGCACATTGTTGGTGACGGTGACGAACGCATCACCCGCCGCCGAGGCGCCGCTGGCGAAGTCGAGCGGATTGGAAACGCCGAACCCGGTCGCGGCCGCGTAAGAGTTCCGCGCCTCAGGAAACGTCGCATTGTTGATCTGCTGGATGCCGCCAGAAGGAAAATCAGGATTAACCGTTTGGGTGACCGACCCGGCGCGCAGCGTCGCGTCGTAATCAAATCCCAAAACGACCACGCCAGCTTCCGCTGCTGTCGTCGCGCCGAAGAGGCCGGCCGCCGCCAAGATCGCAGTACGCATTCTAAACCCCAGTTTCCTCTAAACCGTTTCGCCCTCGTACCGGTCCGGGCCGGTAAACGCCAGCTCAAATGTGCGACACTCCGGCGGCAGTTCGCCTAAGGTGTAGCAAGCGCCGCGCCAGCGCCTTCGTCCGCGGCGGCGATCAACTGCGCGCACTGCGCGGCGATGTCTTTCAGCCAGGAATCGTCCGGCGGCAGAGTTTTCGCCATTTGCGCCGATCCGCGACGGCAGGCGGCCGCAGCCTCGACTTGTCGCCCGCTTAAAGCGAGCACAAATCCCTTGTGCGCCTCGAGATCGCCGAAATTTGGGTCGTCGGCCGAATACTCCGCCCGATAAATCGCTTCAGCGCGCGCTATCGCCGCGAGCGCGGCTGCCGCCTGCCCGTCTTTGGCGAGCGCGAGGGCAAGGTAAATCGACACGACCGCAACTTGTCGATGCGCGGAGCCGTAAGACTGCTCATAGGAATTCAGCGACGCGCGAAGCGCTTCGACCGCCTTGGCGTTCTCATTCAATGAATAGTGAATTCGGCCAAGCAACATGCTCGCGGTCGCGCGATAAGGGTGGCTTTCATCGAGGAGCTTGTTGAAGACTTTGGTCACCGACCGCATGTCTTGCAGCGCCGATTGGTAGTCGCCCAGCTGGAAGTCGGCGAACGCAATGTTTTGGTCGGTGACGGCTGTACGCAGATGATCTGGTCCAAATTCGCTCAAGTAGATTTCCTTCACCTCCAGAAGCTCTTTGCGCGCTTCAGCCGGACGCCCGCTTTCGCTGAACGCGACGTTGAGATTATTTGACAACGACGCGCGCTCAACCGGCGTGCACACCGGGGATCTCTTGCAGAGCGCTTTGGCTTTTTGATACTCGTCGATGGCGATATCGAAATTCGATTGCCAGTAAGCGGCGTTGGCGCGCTGTTGAGCAATCTGCATTCTGAAATGGTCGAGGTCTCCTGGAAGGAGCGATTCTTTTTCACCGTCGATCTTGGCGGCAGTGCGGTCGATCAACTCTTTTGAAAGCTCGAATTTGCCGAGCCTGACCAGCGCGTCGACATACTCCATTTTCGCACGCACTTCGCGGTCGAGCGCCGCAAAGGGCCCAGCGGCGGCTTCCGCAAGGATCGGTTCAGCTTCCGAGACGGCGCCGAGATTTTGGTAGACCGACCCGATCGCGCTCAGTAGACGGGCGCGCACCATCGGCTTATCGCCGAGTTCCGCGTCGATTTTGGCGCGTCCGCGTTCAAGAACGGTGAGCGCCGTGATCGTCTTCGGGTTTTCCGTCGCTGGATTAGCGATTTCAAAGATCGAAACAAGATAATCAAGCGCGGCGGTGGCGTTCTCCGTCTGCTGCTCGGCTATTACCCGTTGCGCGCGCGCTTCATTCCGCTGCGTGATTGCGAACCACGT
>DNZB01000297.1 GCA_003506635.1 Parvularcula sp. | reverse complement strand
GCGCCGACTTCAGCGATGCGGTTGCCGCGAATGACAATGTGACCGTTTTCGATAACGCCGCCGCCAGCCTGCGCCATAGTGATAATTTGGGCGTTACGAATGACGGTGACGCCCTGCGGCTTGTCGGCTCTGACGCGCATCGACAGCGACACGCCCGATGCTGGCGGGTTGAATTTCCTCGATTCCGCTTTCTCCGGCGACGGCGGCGCCGCCGGCATCATGTCCGTCAGCGAAGCGCGGTACAGCGTCGGCCCCAGCGACCAGTGGATCGCGCCGCTGTTCGTCCAGCCGAGAAACGCTGCGCCGCCTTCGCTCGCCTTGACGACCGGGAGGGCGGTCGCCGATTTTCCAGCGCCGATCTCCTGCGGTCCCGTTGTCATCGGCATTACGTAAGCCGCCCAGTTCTCGCGGAAAGCGAGGTGCCTGCCGTCGGGAGCGACCTGATAATCGGCGAGGAGTTCGCCAGAGGCGTGAACGCGCCGCGCCTCTCCGTTCAGATCGACGCTGACGAGCTTCAGCGTCTTGTCTTCGAAGACCGACATGAAAATGCGGTCATTCTCCGCGCCGTAATGCGGGGCGCCCCCGTCGCGCGAAACGCGCGCCAATGCGCCGCCGCCTGACGAAATTCGATAGACGCCCGGCGCCTCGGCGTAGCGGCCTGAAAGCCGATCGCCGCTTGCGCCTTTTTCAAAGACAATCGTTTTGCCGTCCGGCGAGAACCGGGGCCGGCGATAAACGCCAGGCGTTTGCGTAACCGCGGCGCTGGAGCCCCCGCTTGACGAGACAGTGCGAATGACCCCCATGCCGTCGTCCGTCCACGACACATAGACGAGGCGTTTGCCGTCGCGCGAAAAAGACGGGAACAGCTCAAACCCATCGTCGGACCCGGTGAGGCGGCGCGGCGCGCCGCTCGGCAGCGATTTCACATAAAGCTTGCCGAGCGATTCGAAGACGGCGCTGCGCCCGTCTGGCGCGACGGCTGCGAAGCGGGGAACGGTCGTGTCGAAGACGTCGGGCGCCACCTCGACCGCCGGACGCGGCGGGTCGACGACGTCGCGGTCGTCGGCGACGTGGAACGGAATTTCGATTGCGGCGCCGTCAAGACTCACCCGACGAATTTTGCCGCCCGCCCAGAAGACGACGCTTTTGGAGTCGGGCGTCCAGTCCATGGCGGGATAGACGCCGTGCACGGCCCAAGTTTCCTGCACGTCCTGATCGAGCGCGTCATAGATCTTGCGCTCGGCGCCGGTCGCGAGATCCATTAAATAAAGCTTCGATTTCGCACGCTGGCGCTTGACGAAGGCGAGCCATTTTCCGTCGGGCGACGGGGTCGGGCGCACCGCGCCGCCCGCACCCCCGGCGATGCGCGTCGTTTCGCCGGTCGCAATGTCAAAGCGGTCGATCGCGAAGATCTCATCGTTCGAATCTTGCGCATACTGAAAAATGTCGCCGGGCGTCGTGTTGCGGGAGAAGTAGATCGCCCCGCCGCCCGGCGCGAAGACCGGCTCGCCGAGCTCTTTCTGGTATGCGTCGTTGGGCTTCTTGACGAGCCTTACGCCGTCGCCGCCGCCGAGGTGAACCATCCAGATCTCGCCTGTGCCGAGCGAGCGCCCCGTGGTGAAGTGCTTGCGTCCGATGAGGTATCGCCCGTCTGGCGACCAGTCAGGGCTGTTCAGCAGGCGGAAGGTCTCCTTCGTCACTGCGCGCTTGTCTGACCCGTCGCGGTTCATGATCCAGAGATTGTCGCCGCCGCCGCGATCGGACGTGAACGCGATCTTCGCGCCGTCCGGCGAGAATTTCGGCTGCATCTCGAATGGCAAGCCGGCGGCGATGCGGGTTGGCGCGCCCCCGGCGATGGGCATCGTATAAATGTCGCCAAGGAGATCGAAGGCGATCGTTCGGCCATCCGGGCTGACGTCGACATTCATCCATGTGCCTTCGGTCACGTCGATCGAAATCTTCCGCGTCTCCATCGGGGGCGCAGCGACATCCCATTTCTTCGTCTCTTGTCCGTCCTCGGCGGCGTAGGCCGCGACCGTCAGCGCCGCCAGCGCGGCGCCCGCGCAGGATAACTTCTTCATGGGTCAGTCCCCTCGCTTCGCCGCGCATTTAAGCGCCCTTTATCACCGCGTCCAAGCACCCTTGATTGACTAAATTGCGTCTGACGCCTACGCGTCTCGCCCTTTTTCTGAATGTTCGCGGGTTCCGATGGAAACGCCGGTTGCGGCGCAGCGAGGCTCTCGTGCGGCGTGGCGAGCCGAACTCGCCGCGCTGCTTGCGCTCGGCTGGCCGATGGCGTTGACCCAGATCATTCAGTATTCAGTGCTCACCGTCGATGTTCTGATGATCGGGCGGCTCGGGCCTGAACCGCTCGCGGCGTCGTCATTGGGCCTCGTCATTTACTTTGCGGCGTGGCTGATCGGATTTGGTCCGGCGATGGCCGTGTCGCCCGTGATCGCCCAGACGCTCGGGGCCGATGAAAACAATATCGACGATGTGCGTCTGACAGTGCGAATGGGTCTTTGGGCGATCGCCCTGATGGCGCCGCTTGTCGCACTCATCTTTTTCATGACCGAGAACATCGCGCGGGCGCTCGGACAGCCTGCCGAACTTGCGCATCTCGCGGGGCCATATGTCATCGCGCTCGCGCCGGGCTGGATGTTCGCGATGGGCACGCTGATCTTTCGAAACTTCCTTGCAGCGATCGGCGAGACGCGCTGGCCGCTTGTCATCGTCATCGGCACGACCTTGTCGAACGCGGCGCTGAACTGGCTTCTGATCTATGGAAACTGGGGCTTGCCGCGCCTTGAGCTTGTCGGCGCCGGCGTCGCCTCGTCGATCGTCAACATGCTAGGATTCCTTGCGCTTGTCGCCTTCATAAG
>DNZB01000211.1:4681-10641 GCA_003506635.1 Parvularcula sp. | reverse complement strand
CCTCGACGAGCCGCTGGTCGCGGATGACGATCACCCGGTCGAGACGGCGCGCAAGGCGGTGGTCGTGCGTCGCGATCAAGGCGGAAAGACCTTCGGCGCGCACCATCTCGAGCAGCGCATCGAACACGCGCTCGGAGGTCTTCGGATCGAGATTGCCGGTCGGCTCGTCCGCCAGAAGAACGCGCGGGTGATTGGCGAGCGCGCGCGCGATCGCCGTGCGCTGCTGTTCGCCGCCCGATAATTGCCCGGGCTGATGCGTCAAGCGCTCGCCAAGTCCCATCGCGGTCAATAGCCGGGCGGCCTCGGCGTCGGCGGCCGCGCGCGCGACGCCGCGGATGAGCTGGGGCAGCGCCACATTGTCGAGCGCCGTGAATTCGGGGAGCAGATGATGGAACTGATAGACGAATCCGAGGTGATCACGGCGCAGACGCGTGCGCGCGGCGTCGTCGAGCCCTGTCGTCGCCATTCCCGCGACAAACACCTCTCCGGCGCTTGGCCGTTCGAGGAGGCCCGCGACATGGAGGAGCGACGACTTGCCCGAACCGGAAGGCCCCAGCAACGCCACGGTCTCGCCGCGCCGGAGGACAAGATCCGAGGGCTGCAAGATCACGAGTTCGCCATAGCGCCGGCTGACGCCCTTAAGCTCCAGCGCAACCTCACTCATAGCGAAGCGCCTCAACGGGATCGAGGCGCGCGGCGCGGCGGGCGGGATAGATCGTTGAGACGAACGACATGACGAGCGACCAGCCGACGATCCGTCCTACTTCGTCCCATTCCATCTTCGCGGGGATAGCGCTGAAATAATATACGTCGGCCGGGAAGAGATCGGTGCGGAAGACCGCCGACAGGAACGTTTCGATCGCGTCGATGTTCCAGACGAACAACGCGCCCGCGACGAAGCCCGCAAACGTGCCGAGGACGCCGATCAGCGATCCCGACAGGAAGAATATGCGCATGATGGAGCCTTGCGTCGCGCCCATTGTGCGCAGAACCGCGATATCGCGCGTCTTGTCCTTAACGAGCATGATGAGGCCGGTGATGATATTGAGCGCGGCGACGGCGACGATGAGAAGAAGGATGAGGCGCATGACGCTGCGCTCAGTCTCCAGCGCGTTGAAGTAGCTCTGGTTCTGCTGCTGCCAGTCGCGCATTTCGAGCCCCGGGGCGGCGAGCGCGATCGGGTCGCGGTAGTCCTTGATGCGCTCCGGGTCTTCGACCTTCACTTCGATCTGCTGCACGCCCTCGCCGTAACCGAAGAAGATCTGCGCCTGTTTGAGCGGCATGAAGCCGATGAAGCTGTCGAACTCCGAATTACCGACCTCGAAGATCGCGCCGACGGTGTAGGTCTTCTTCTGCAACGTCGGGCCAAACGGCGTGTCGGCGCCGCGCCCGGAGATTAGCGTCACCTTGTCACCCGGCCCGACGCCGAGCGTCCACGCGACGCGATTGCCGATCGCGATCTCGTTCCCGCCATTCCTTCCGACGCCGAAATTTTCGAACGATCCGCCGACGACGTGGCGGCGCCCCGTCTCCGGATCGACGCCGGTGACGTAGTTGACCTTCAGAATGTCCTCACGCGACAGCGCGCGGATCATGATGCCGGTTTCGCCCGCCGCGCTCGCATAGACCGGCGCGACGATCATCGGCGTCGCCTCGATGACGCCCGGCGTCGCCCGCATGCGCTCGATCACCGCCGGATAATCCATGATCGGCCCCTCGCCCTGAACGAAGGCATGGCCGTTGACGCCGAGGAGCTGGTCGAGAAGCTTTGTGCGGAAACCTTGCATCACTGACATCACGATTATGAGCGTCGCGACGGCCAGCAAGATGCCGGTGAAGGCGATGATCGAGATCAGCGATACGCCCTTGCCCGACCGCGTCGCGCCGAGATAGCGCCGCGCGACCATCCACTCGAAATAGGAGAAAGGTCCGCCGCCGCCGGCGCCCGGGGCGGGCGTCGTCCGGGCTTTCGCCGCTTGTGCGTCCATCATGGTGCTATCGGCGCTTGTGGCCATGGCGAAATGAAGGCGCCCCTAAAGTTTCAGCGCGTATTTGACGTCGCGCTTCAGCACGTCGAGCGCGGCGTCGAGCGAAACTTCGTCGCGATGGCCGTCGGCGCGGCGCTTCACCTCGACCTTGCCGGCTTCGAGGCTGCGCGGACCGGCGATGAGCTGATACGGCAGTCCGATCAGATCCATGCGCGCGAATTTCTCGCCAGGCCGGGCGGACGTGTCGTCGTAAAGAACCTCGACCCCGGCCGCGGTCAGCGCCTGATAGGCCCTCGCGCAGGCGCCGTCGGTCGCCGCATCGCCCTGCTTCAGATTGACAAGCCCGACATGGAACGGCGCGACGGCGACCGGCCATTTGCATCCCGCCTCGTCATGATAAGCCTCGATGAGGGCGCCGGCGAGGCGCGAGACCCCAACGCCGTAGCTGCCCATTTCGACCGGCTTGTCCTTGCCGTCAGGCCCCGTAATCATCGCGCGCATCGGCTTTGAATATTTCTCGCCGAAATAGAAGATGTGCCCGACCTCGATGCCGCGCGCGGCGATGCGGTCGCCGTCGGCGACCTTTGCTTCGAACTCGGCGGCATCGTGCTTCTCCTCGGTCGCCGCGTAATAGGACGTGTAGCGGTCGATCACCGGCTGCAGGTCGGCGTCGAAATCAGTGTCGGCGCCCGGCACGGCGAGATCGAGCAGCTTGCGATCGCAAAAGACCGCGCTCTCGCCCGTATCGGCGAGCACGATGAATTCATGGGAAAGATCGCCGCCGATCGGCCCCGTGTCGGCGCGCATTGGAATGGAGGTAAGGCCCATCCGCGCGAAGGTCCGCAAATAGGCGACGAACATCCGGTTATAGCTGCGGCGCGCGCCCGCCTCGTCGGCGTCGAAGGAATAGGTGTCCTTCATCAGGAACTCGCGTCCGCGCATGACGCCGAAGCGCGGCCGCACCTCGTCGCGGAACTTCCACTGGATGTGATAGAGCATCTTCGGAAGGTCCTTGTACGAACGAACGCCCGCCCGGAAGATCTCGGTGATCATCTCCTCATTCGTCGGACCGAACAGCATCTCGCGCTCGGCGCGGTCCTTGATGCGCAGCATCTCCTTTCCATAGGCCTCGTAGCGCCCGCTCTCGCGCCATAGCTCGGCCGACTGGATCGTCGGCATCAGCATCTCGACCGCGCCCGCCCGGTCCTGCTCCTCGCGGACGATCTGTTCGATCTTCTTGAGGACCCGGAAGCCGAGCGGCAGCCAGGCGTAGATCCCCGCGCTCTCCTGACGGATCATCCCCGCCCGGAGCATCAGCTGATGCGAGGCGATCTGCGCCTCGGCCGGCGTTTCTTTAAGGACGGGCAGATAATAGCGTGAAAGGCGCATCAAGGGGCTCCGGCGGGGAAAAGCCCGCCGTCTATAGGGACCCCCGGCGCGCCTTGTCCATGCGGCGCGGAAACTAGACCCGCACCGCCGTCCCCGAACAGGCGACCATCATCATCGTGCCTTGGCTGATGCCCGCCTCATAGTCGATATCGACGCCAACGACGGCGTTGGCGCCGAGGCGTTCCGCCTCGCGTTCCATCTCTCTCAGCGCCGTCTCGCGTGCTTCGCGAAAGACCTGTTCATAACTGCCTGAGCGCCCGCCAATGACGTCGCGCACCCCGGCGAAGAGATCGCGGAAGATGTTCGCGCCGATGACGGCCTCGCCGGTGACGACGCCAAGATATTCCCTCGCCGGGCGCCCTTCGACGTGGGGTGTAGTCGTTACGATCATGCGCGGTCCTCCATTTTCAGCGGAGATAGGCGCCGGCAGCCGCCGCGCAAGGCGGCTCGCCGCGCCGACGCTGCGGTCTATCGCGGGCGACGGAACAGGCGCGGCGCCCCGGCGCACGCGCCGTCAAAGGGCGCGCTTACCGGGCCCTCCAAATCGAACCGCATCAGCAGCCGGGCGCTCGCCCACCCCTCGCCCGCCGGCGGATAAATCACCAGCACGTTGCCGAGCGTCGCGCCCGGCGCGTCGTTGAAGACCTCAACTTCGCCAAGATCGATGATGAGGGGCTGCTCGGCGCCCGCCGGGCAAGGATCGGGACGGATGACGACGGTCTCCGCGCCGACGGGCGCAGCCCAGAGGCAGAGGGCGAGCGCCAGAGAGTAAAGACGGGCCATGACGCCCGAAAGGGGCAAGGCCCGTGCCTCGTTAACCGAGACGGAAACACCATCCGTGAGCGGAGCGGCCTTACCCTCCCCGCAGCTCCATCAGCCATTCGGGGTCCGCATGATCGCCGACCATGTAGAAATAGTCGTGGATCTTCACGAAGCCGTAGCGCTCGTAGAGCCGCTGCGCGACCGTGTTGTCGCGATAGACGCTGAGATAGATATGGTCGAAGCGGTCCCGCAAAAATCCGAGCGTGATTTCAAGAAGCCGCGCGCCGAGCCCTGTCCCCTTCGCCTCATTGAGGAGATAAAGGCGCGCAAGCTCGCCGGAATTCGGGGGCATGTCAGGCACTGGCAGCGTGCAAGGGCCGGCGACCGCATAGCCGACCGGCTTTCCCGCTTCATCCTCAGCGATCCACACGCCGCTGCGAGGATCGTGCGCGGCCGCACGATAGACCTCGACCGAATGTCCCTTGCGCAGGAATTTGTCGAGATTTTCGCGCGAATAAAGGTGACCAAAGGTGGCCGTGAACGTCTCCGCGCCGAGCGCCGACAGCATCCCCGCGTCTTCCGCAATAGCGTCGCGGATCGTGAACCTCACAGTTTCACCTCCGTCAGCGCCAGATCGCCGATGACCGTCGTCCACTCGCGCACGCGCCAGCGTTGGACGACGCCTTCCGTCACGTAAGGGTCAGCTTCCGCGAAGCGGCGCGCGGCGGCATCGGTTTCGCCCCTGAACAGCAACACCGAACCGTCGACCGGATCGGCGAGCCCGCCCGCGAGGACAAGCTCGCCCCGCTCCTTCGCGGCGCGCGCATGGGCAAGATGCGCGGCGCGAAAGGGAGTGCGGCGCACGGCGTAATCGCCGTCGGCCTCATAGAAGAGAAGAAAGTGCTTCACCTGATGCTCCAAAAGAATGCGCCGCCGAAGCGGGTTGCTTCAGCGGCGCTGGATAGCAGGGAAAAGCCCCCTAGATCGAATCCTTCAGATCCTTGGCGGCGCGGAACGCGATCTTCTTCGAGGCTTTGATCTTGATCGCTTCGCCGGTCGCAGGATTGCGGCCCATGCGCGCCGGGCGGTGGCGGACCTGCAGGATGCCGAGGCCGGTGATGCGCAGCTTCGCGCCTTTCTTGAGGTTCTTGCCAATCAGCGTCACGAAGTCGTTGAGCACGCCCTCGACCGCCTTTTTCGGCATGTCATGCGAATTCGCGAGATCAGCCGCGAGGTGCTTCAGCGTCAGCACCGACGGCGTTTTCTTGGCGCCGGCGGCCGCGGGCTTGGCGGCGGCTTTCTTCGCAGGCGCGGCTTTCTTGACGGGGGGCATCGTTGTTTTCCTTTGTGATGCGGTGAAACAAGAAATGCCGACACATTCTCCAGATTCGCGCGAAAGCAAAGGCTTTCTTGGCCCTCAAGGGCCTAAAACCCCCGAAAACTGGGTGTTTTTCGCGTCACCGCGCCGGTTTTCCCCAAAAACCGCGCCGCGGGCGCTCAAAAGCGCCCGTGCGGACTGGATTTGGAGAGGTTCGATTCGGCCGCGCGCTACTCCGCCGCGGCGACCGCGACGAGGCGGCGATCGCTGCGATAGGCGTTGATGCGGTCCTCGATCTCAGCCCGGAAATGGCGGACGAGGCCCTGCACCGGCCAGGCGGCCGCGTCACCGAGCGCGCAGATCGTGTGACCTTCGACCTGTCCCGCGACATCGAGAAGGCGGTCGATTTCAGCGGTCGTCGAATCGCCGATCGCCATGCGCTCAAGCACGCGCCACATCCAGCCCGTGCCCTCGCGGCAGGGCGTGCACTGGCCGCAGCTTTC
>DNZB01000211.1:617-4427 GCA_003506635.1 Parvularcula sp. | reverse complement strand
TGGCCGCAGCTTTCGTGCTTGTAAAAATAGGAAATGCGCGCAATCGCGCGCACGACGTCCGTCGACGTGTCCATGACGATGACCGCTGCGGTGCCAAGGCCGGACTTCACGTCGCGCAGCGCGTCAAAATCCATGAGCACGTCATCGCAAATATGCTTCGGCAACAGCGGCACGGACGAGCCGCCGGGAATGACGGCCTTAAGGTTGTCCCAGCCGCCGCGGACACCGCCGCAATGGCGATCAATCAGCGTACGGAGCGGCACGGACATCGCCTCTTCGACATTGCACGGACGATTGACGTGGCCGGAGATGCAGAAAACCTTCGTGCCCGAATTGTTGTCGCGGCCGAATTTCCTGAACCACTGCGCGCCGCGGCGGATGATCGTCGGCGCGACCGCGATCGATTCGACATTGTTGACAGTCGTCGGGCAGCCATAAAGCCCCGCCCCCGCCGGAAAAGGCGGCTTAAGGCGCGGCTGGCCCTTCTTGCCTTCAAGGCTTTCGAGAAGCGCGGTTTCCTCGCCGCAGATATAAGCGCCGGCGCCGTGATGGACATATAGGTCGAAGTCAAAGCCCGTCCCGCAGGCGTTCCGGCCGATCAGCCCCGCCGCATAGGCTTCATCGACCGCCTTTTGCAGCGCGATGCGTTCATCGACATATTCGCCGCGCAGATACACGTAACAGGCCTTCGCCTTCATGGCGAAGGAAGCAATGAGGCACCCTTCGACAAGCAGGTGCGGATCGTGACGCATGATGTCGCGATCCTTGCAGGTGCCAGGCTCTGACTCATCCGCATTGACGACGAGGTAATGCGGCCGGTCCTTCACTTCCTTCGGCATGAACGACCATTTAAGACCCGTCGGAAAGCCCGCCCCACCGCGCCCGCGCAGACCTGAATCCTTGACCTGCTGGATGATCCAGTCCGGCCCCATTCGGATGATGTCGGCCGTCGCGTTCCACGCGCCTCGCCGCTTCGCCGCATCAAGCCCCGGGGAATGGAGGCCGTAAAGGTTCGTGAAGATGCGGTCTTTGTCTTCGAGCAAGTCGGTCATCTTGTTCATCCGTCATTCCGGAGCCGGCGCAGCCGGATCCCGGAATCCAGCTCTTGCCGTTCGTCTGTGTGCGGACCGCCAATGACCAACCGCGGACCGTCCGCGGCGGCCGGGGCGAGGGCGGCGCTGTTTGCTGCGGCGGTCGCGATCATGCCTTCGGCGCCGCGTTTGGCAATTCGCGGATCGGGGATGCGCGGCTTCCATCGTAAAGCGCCGGGTCCGTCAGCGACGTCAGCTCGCCTTCGGGGTTCGACGCATGCCGGCGCGGATTCGCCGTGCCGATCTTCACCGTCTCGCCCTTGCGAAGCTTTGCGAGCATGTCCTCGAAAATCTCCGGCGTCAGGTCTTCGTAATAATGATCGCCGTCTTTCGTCGAAATCTGCACCATCGGCGCATTGACGCAGGCGCCGAGGCATTCCACCTCAAGCCATGAAAATTTGCCGTCGTCCGACACATGGCTCTGCTCGCCGATAAGGCGTTCGCAGACGGCGTTCAGATCTTTCGAGCCGCGCAGCATGCACGGCGTCGTGCCGCAGACCTGCACGAAGAATTCGCCGGCAGGCGCAAGATTGAACATCGAATAGAAGGTCGCGACCTCGTAAACGCGGATATAGGGCATCTCCAGCTGACGGGCGATCGCTTCCATCATCGGGATCGAGATCCACCCTTCCTGCTTCTGGCCGCGCCACAGGAACGGGATGACGCAGGAAGCCTGCCGGCCCGCCGGGTATTTCTTCACCTGCTCGTCGCACCAGGCGCGATTTTCCACGCTCCACTGAAAGGAAGCCGGCTGGTTTCTGGCGGGCTTGCGAGAGGCCATGAGGTACGCCCAAGGGTCGTTATTGCGGGCGTTGTCGTGGGTTATTCACGCCAAAGGGTCAAGGGGATTTGCGGACAGCAGGGCCCTTTCGCGACAAATTGCGGGCGATCGGCGACCGTCCCGCTTTCGGAGCGGCGCTACATTTTCGGCTGGGGAGGACGGGGCCCGCCAAGCCTGTCGATCTGCCGCGCCGCGTTCTCGATCGCGCGCCTTAAACTTGCGCGGCGCCACGCCTTCACCTGCGGCCCCAGAAACGGCAGCCGCATGATGATCCCGCTCCGGAGCGCCAGCATGATCGCGATGAAGGTCAGGCCGCCGAACGCGGCGTATTGCGGCGGCAGCGAGGCATCGGTGACGAGAGCGCGCAAGGGCACGATGACAAAGCCGATGACCGCGCCGAAGAGCGCCCCATAGATCCCCGCCCCGACCAGCACATGCCACTGCGCGACGTCGCGGTGCCGCTCTTTGATCGTCAGCGCGGCGGAGAGGACGAAGGCGACGACGACGATGAGGGCGACGGTGAACTCGACGAAGAAGTTAAGGCTGAGCTGGGCCTGACTCAACGGTCAATTTCCCCAAACACGATATCAAGCGACCCGAGGATCGCCGACACATCCGCCAGCAAATGCCCGCGGCACATCCGGTCCATCGCCTGCAGGTGCGGATAGCCCGGCGCCCTGATCTTGCAGCGATAGGGTTTGTTCGTGCCGTCGGAGACGAGATAGACGCCGAACTCGCCCTTCGGCGCCTCGACCGCGGCGTAGACCTCGCCCGCAGGGACCTTGAAGCCTTCCGTGTAGAGCTTGAAGTGATGGATGAGGGCTTCCATCGACTGCTTCATCTCGGCGCGGCGCGGCGGGGCGACCTTGCCGTCGGTCGTCATCACGGGGCCAGGCCCTTCGGCGCGGATTTTCGCGATGGCCTGCTTCATGATGGAGACGGACTGCTTCATCTCCTCGACGCGGCAGAGATAGCGGTCCCAACAATCGCTGTTCTTGCCGACTGGAATGTCGAAGTCGTACTCCGCGTAGGTCTCATAGGGCTGGGACTTGCGAAGGTCCCACGGAACGCCGGCGCCGCGCAGCATGACGCCCGTGAAGCCCCACTCGAACGCCTGCTCGCGCGAGACGACGCCGATATCGACATTGCGCTGCTTGAAGATGCGGTTCTCGGTGACGAGGGTTTCAATATCTGCAAGCTTTTGCGGATACTGGTCGCACCACTTGTCGATATCATCGATGAGCGCGTCGGGGAGGTCCTGATGAACGCCGCCGACGCGGAAATAGGCCGCGTGCATGCGGCTGCCTGATGCGCGCTCATAGAAAACCATGAGCTTTTCGCGCTCCTCGAACCCCCAGAGCGGGGGGGTGAGCGCGCCGACGTCCATCGCCTGCGTCGTCACGTTGAGGATGTGCGAAAGGATGCGACCGATCTCGCAAAAGAGGACGCGGATATGCTGCGCGCGCCGCGGAACCGTAACGCCGAGAAGCCGCTCCGCCGCGAGGCAGAAGGCATGCTCCTGATTCATCGGCGCGACATAGTCGAGCCGGTCGAAATATGGGATCGCCTGAAGGTAGGTCTTGTGCTCGATCAGTTTCTCGGTGCCGCGATGGAGCAGCCCGATATGCGGATCGACGCGCTCGACGACTTCGCCGTCAAGCTCAAGCACGAGACGAAGAACGCCGTGAGCGGCGGGATGCTGCGGACCAAAGTTAATGGTGAAGTTTCTTCCCGCAGAGGCGTCTGACGGAGAGTCCTGTACTTCGAGAATTTTCGTTCCATCCGGCATCAGGCTTTGCCTTTGGCTTTCTCGTCGCCGGGGAGGACGTACTGCGCACCCTCCCACGGGCTCAGATAGTCGAAATTGCGAAACTCCTGCACGAGCTTCACCGGCTCGTAGACGACGCGCTTTTGCTGGTCGTCATAGCGGACCTCGAC
>DNZB01000211.1:0-338 GCA_003506635.1 Parvularcula sp. | reverse complement strand
GGGAAGTCCTTGCGCAGCGGATGCCCGGTGAAGCCGTAATCGGTGAGGATGCGGCGAAGATCGTCATGCCCGGCGAAGATGAGGCCGTACATGTCGAAGGCCTCGCGCTCGAACCAGTCGGCGCAGGGGTGGATGTCGCGCACCGAGGGAACGACCTCGTCCTCCGCCGCCTCGATCTTCACCCGCACGCGGCTGTTATTGTGCATGGAGAGCAGATGATAGACGACGTCGAACCGCTTCAGCCGCTGCGGATAATCGACGCCGCATATGTCGATCAGCTGGATGAACCGGCACAACGTGTCGTCGCGCAGGAATTTTAGCACATGCGCAATGCGCGG
>DNZB01000405.1:7767-16459 GCA_003506635.1 Parvularcula sp. | reverse complement strand
GAAGGCGCGACGATCTTCAATCCGGCGCTCGGCTTCACGCAATTCAAGGATGACGTGTTCAAGGCGAGCTATGAAGTCTCGCTCAGCTATGAGGCGTTCGAGGGCGTCAGGGCCTATGCGACGTTCGCGGAGAATAGCGCGCTCGAAACCAACGACGCGGGCGGCATTGAGGTCGATCGGATCGACCAGCGAAATTTCGTCGCGGATTCGCAGTTGATCGAAGCCGGCGTCAAGGCTGGAGCGGACGCGCTCACCGCCTCCCTCGCCCTCTATCGACAGGAACGCACGCGCGCCGACCCCTTCGGCAATGTTGATCAGGAAATTTCAAAGGGCGTCGAGGCGGAGCTGCGTTATCTCCTCAGCGATCGCTGGAGCGCCAACGCCGCCCTCACGGTTCAGGAAACGCGCGTCGCACCGCCCGGCGCTTGCGGCTCCGGCAATGGCGAGTTTGTCGTGCTGCCGCCCTCGCGCCTCGGCGTCGCCCCGGCGGACGGCTTTGGCGGCCTTTTCGCCGCTCTGAACGCAAGCTGCCTTCCAGAACTCCAGAATGGTTATCGCCGCCGCACCGCGCCCGTCGCGCTCGCTTCGGCCTTCGTCACATATTCCTCGCCCGAAACGCGGATTGGCGCCTTTGGCGCGACATTGGGCGGCGCCTATGTCGGCGAGACCGGCGGCAAGATCGCGAACGCCATTCGCCTGCCCGCTTATGCGTTGGCGAAGGCCTCGATTTATTGGGAGCGAGCCAATCTTCGCATTACGGCGCACGCCGATAATTTCCTCGACAGGCGCTATTTCCTCCCGGTGCAGAATGTCTTTGAAGAGGTCGGCGCTCTGCCGGGTCGCGCGCGGGAGTTTCAAGTGTCGCTGACGGCGAGTTTCTAGCGCATGTCCCTCAAATCCTCCGCGCTCATCGTCGCGCTCAGTCTACTCTTCTTTCTGATCACGGCGACGAGCTTTGCTTCGCTCGGCGTGTTGCTGCCCGCGATGATCGCGGAATTTCAGTGGAACTGGACGACGGCGGGCCTCGGTTTCACCGTTCTGGCGCTCGCGACGGGACTATTCTCGCCGATCGCCGCGAGCGCCCTCGAACGACTGGGCGCGCGCAGCCTTTATGCGGGCGGCGGCGGCGTCATGGCGCTCGGCTTCGGACTGATGGCGGCGACGACCGGCGTGGCGAGCTATCTCGCCGCCGCCGCGCTGATCGGCGCCGGTTTTGCGCTTCTTGCCAATGTCGCCGGCACTTACCTTGTCGGGCGCGCCGCCTCCCAATCGCGACGGAATTTGCTGATCGGCGTCTATCTCGCGGCCGGCGGCGCGGGCGGCGTCTTCGGCCCCTTGCTGGCGAATGCGGGCGCCGACGACTGGCGCACTTATTGGGCGCTCGCCGCCGCGGCGGTCGCGCTGGTCGCCTTGTGCGTCGCGCTCCTTGCAGGCGATGCGCGCGGGGCGAGCGCGCAGGCGCCGTCCACGGCGGAGAGCGACGCCGCCTGGCGTCCGCGCGCGGCGATGGGCACGCCCGCTTTCGCCGTCATCGCCCTCGCGCTGACCGTCGCCTATTTTTGCGGCGTCACCGTTTCGACCTTTTCGGTCGCGCATCTGCAGAAGCTGGAACACCCCCCCGCCTTCGCGGTCGGCATGCTGAGCCTTTATGCCTTCGCCAACGCCTTCTCGCGCGCGGCGGGCGGCCTTGCCGTCAAAGCCGTCAGCGCGAAGTTTCTTCTTATCGCGGCACTCCTCGGCAATGTCGCCGGGATGGTCGCGCTCGCTTTCGCGGCGACACGCGAGTCCGCGATCGCCTTTGCGATCTTTGACGGCTTCGCGTTCGGCATGGCCCTGTTCGCGACGACGGCGCTCATCATCGAATATTTCGGCCTGAAGAATTCCCCGGCGCTGCTTGGCGCGGTGAACCTCGCCGCGACTGCCGCCATGGCGGGCCCGACCATTGCGGGATGGGCGGCCGATCGGACCGGCGGCTTTGCTCCCGTCTTCCTTGTCTATGCCGGCGCGGCGCTGATTTCAGCGATCGCCGTCGCCATGATGAAGCGCCCGCCCGCGCCGCAATGAAAAAGGGCGGCCCCGCGGGCCGCCCTCTCTCTTATTTTCAGGGTGTCTCCGGCGATCAGAAATCGAACCGCAGGCCGAACTGAACCGCCCAGACCGACTCGTTGTTGTTGATCTGCTGAACGGTATTGGTCGGGTTGAAGCTGCTGAACACGAACGGCAACGCGCCAGGATTGGCGACGGATTGCGGGCCGGCGCCGTCTGGATCGCCGAGCGTCACCCCGGCCGCGTTGAAGGAGAAGGGGATCTGCCGGAAGATGTTCGCATCATCCGAGATCAGGTTCGGCAGATTCTCGATATCGACGAAGAACTGGCTGCTGACGCCGAGAATCTTCGGCAGGTCTTGCTGGAAGCGCATATCGAGATCGAGGATCCAGCTTGACCGGAAAGCGTTGCGCGGCGCGATCCCGCCCGCATATTGCGTCGCACCGAGCTTGTCGAGCAGGGCGAAGAACGCCGCCTGATCAAAGCCGGGCGCGAAGACGACATTCGGGTCGCTCGGTCCGGTCGGAATGTACATCAATGAGCGCTGCGACCCGCCGCCGGAGGATGTGTCGCCGAACGCGCCGGAGTTGTTGAAGGTCAAGCTGAAGGGCTGACCTGAACGCGCCGAGAAGAAGAACGAGAACTTCGTGCTCAAATCGCGGACGAACTCCTCGCCATAAGTGAGCGCGAGCGTCGCGTTGTGCCTGATCTCGTAGTTGCTGGTCGAAAGGCCGAAATTGTCGAAGTCGGCCGTCGAGACGCTGCGGAAGTTCGAAGTCGAGACGGAGCTCGTAGCCGGCTGAACTTCTTCGGCGTCAGTGAAGGCGTAGCCAATCGTCAGGTCGAGCGTCGCCGGTTTCTTGAAAATCGGCGAATCGAACGCCCAGTCCTTCGTGAAGATGCCTGAGAGAGTCAGCTGCTCAGTTCCTTCAAGCGCGTTGGTGAGAACAATTGAGTCCTGCGCAGCCTGCGAGGTCGAGCCGAGGCAGGCCGCGGTGACGTTCGAGAACCCGTTGCGCAGGCCGAGCGGCGTCGCCGCGCAGCCGGGGGCCAAAGGATCTACGAATTGATAGATCGGGCGACCGTCGATCGACGTACCGATCTGATTCAGCGAAGCGTCGACGAAGTCGACCGAATTACGTCCGCGTGAATAGATGGCGTCGATCTGCCAGGTCCAGTCGTCGAAGAAGCCCCCGGCAAAGCCGCCGAAATCGGTGTTGTGCGTGAAGCCAAGGTTCGCGCGGATGATTGTCGGGATGTCAAAATTCGGATCGATCGCGTCCGTCCGCCCGTCGGCCGCCGCGGCCGCCGCGACGGCGGCGTTGACAAGGCAGGTGGGGACGGCGAGCGCCCCGGAGACGCCGACATTGAGATCCGCCGCCGTACACGTCCCGGCGAAGGTGCCGGTCGCGCCGTTACGGATCGACTGGAACGGCCCAGAAAGCGTGGTGCCGGGGTTCGAGAACGCGTTGGAGAACCACACCGTCGGGTCGCCGCCGGTGAAGACGCCCGCACCTGCGCGGAACGTCGTCGAGCCGAAGAGCGTGTCGCCCGCCTCATAAGTGAGGCCGAGACGCGGCAGAAAGGCCGACAGCCCCCGATAGCCTTGCGTGTTCGAGAAGCCGTAACGCGCTTCAAAATTTGCATTTTCAAGCGGACGATCGCCTGACTTGAAGAAGTCATAGCGAAGGCCGAGGGTCGCCGTCAGCGCATCGGTGACGCTCCATTCGTCCTGCACATAGACCGAGTGGATTGATCGTGAGAACGCCGCGGCCGCGTCGTTGATATCGCCCGTGAATGACGAGTTGATGTAAGCCCCGGAAGCGCCGCCGGTGCCGACCGTGTTTGCGAAGATGTTGGCGCCGGAAGTGTTGGTGCTCGACCCTTGCGTCAACGTTCCGGCGGTCAAAGCGGCGAGGTTCTGGAACACCAGAGTACCGGTGCCGTTCTGGGCGAAGAGGTTGAACGCATCGAGCTGATCAAGCTCGTAGCCGAACGTCAAAATGTGGTCGCCGGCCGTGTAGTCGGCCTTCGCCTTGATCTGGTCGATCTGGAATTCGCCGCCGTTCGCCGAGCGCGAAAAGCCCGGACCTGCGATGACGGCGCCGCGTTCATTGGCGTCAATGATCGAGTTTCCGTTAAAGTCGTTGGTGACGCCGACAATGACGCGCGGGATCGGGTTGCCCGACTGGGCCTCACCGCCGCCGACCGGATCTTGAAGGTCGGTGATATTGGCTCGCGAGGCGCGAATCTCCGTCGAGAGCTTGTCATTCCATTGCGAGAAGAGACGCGCGGAATAGGTTTCAGACTCCGTACCCTGACGGAAGAAAGTGCTGCCGAGCGTAATCAACGCATTGTTCGTGCTGAAATCGTCCGACACGGTCGCGAATTCACGCAGCCGCTGATAAGTGAAAGCAAGGCGATGGTTGTCGGTGATGTTCCAGTCCCAGCGAGTCAGGATGCGCCGGCTCTTCTGAGGCAGCACCGAAGTGATGCCGAGCGTCGGAATGTTGCGGGCGTCAAGAGCAGCGGCGATCGCTTCGACGTCGGAAACGGTCGCATAGGGAACTTCGGTCGCAAATCCGCCGCCGGTCGGGCCGGTGCCTTGCGTACGGTTGTCTTTGTATTCTTCATAGCCGACGAAGAAGAAAAGCTTGTCCTTGATGATCGGGCCGCCGAGCGTCGCACCCCAGTTGTAATCGCGGAAGGGGACGTCTCCGACATTGCGGCCTTCCAGCGTCGAGCCGGTCAGCGACTGGCTTGAAAACACCGCGAAGGCCGAGCCTGAGAATTCATTGCCGCCGGACTTAGTGACGACGTTGATGTTGCAGCCCGTGAACTGCCCGTACTCGACGTCATAGGGCGCGAATTCAACCGAGGTTTCGCGGATCGCATCGAAGGGGATCGGCAGGCCGTTGCGGTTGACGAACCCGGAGGCGTTAAGACCGAAGGCGTCGCCGTTCCGGACGCCGTCGATCGTAAAGGAGTTGAAGCGGTTGTTCGACCCCGCGCAGCTCACCGCGTCGCCGTTCGTGCCGTCAATCCTGACGCGTGGATCAAGCCGGATGATGTCGCGAATGTCGCGGCCGATCGACGGCAGCTCGGTCAGCTTGTCGAGGCCGAAAACGGCGTTCGGGCCGATCGCAAGGTCCGACTGCACGTTGCGCGACGCCGTAACGATAACCTCGTCTTCGACGCCGCTTGAAAGCGCGACGCGGAGGTTCGACCGGCTGCCAAGGTCGATGACGACGTCGTCGATCGACTGGGTCTGGAAGCCCGACGCCTGGACGCGAACCTCGTAAGGACCGCCGACTTCAAGGTTGCCGATCTGGAACTGGCCGTTGGCGCCCGTTCGTACGGAGCGTGTCGTCCCGGTGCGCGAGTCCGTCACCGTCACAGAGGCTCCGGCGACCGGCGCGCCGGCGCCGTCGACGACGACACCGCGGATTTCAGACGTTGTTTGCTGAGCCACCGCCGCTGTCGGCATGACGACCGCCGCCGTGATCGCGGACATGGCGACGCTCGCCGCGAGAATTTTCGCTAGTTTCATGGTTGACCCCAAGACCCTGTTTGCATGGAACGCCGCCGATAACCCTATGCGGCCTCGCGTCGTCTCTAGCGCATTGAAGGTGACAAGGCAGTGACACGAAACGACGCCGCCACAATTACGCGAGCAAGCGTCGCCATTTCGCAACACTTGCACTTTACCGCTGGATTTTATTGAGCTTTTTTTGGGACGCCTGTGGAAAAACTATCAGGCGTCACATGCGTTCGGGCGCCGGCATCCCCAGAATATCGAGCACGGTGTCAAGCTGACCGGCGAAAGCGGCGACGAGGCCTAACCGCGCCGCGCGGATCTTCGGGTCCGCCTCGTCGACGATTCGGCAGGCAGCGTAGAACGAGGAAAAGCTCTGCGCGAGCCGGAAAGCATGATCGCAGAGGTAGTGCGGCAGGCGGCGGTCAAACGCGTCTTTCAGCGCGTCGCCATATTGAAGCAGCATGAGAACGAGCGCGCGCTCCTCAGGCGCGCCGACGGCGGGCGCGCCCGGCGCGCCGGCGCCCGCTTGCGCCGCTTTGCGCAAGATCGAGCGCGCACGTACGCTGGCGTAGAGAAGATAGGGTCCGGTCTTGCCTTCGAACGAGGTGAACCGGTCGATGTCGAAGATATAGTCCGACGTGCGCGGGTTCGACAGGTCGGCGAATTTGAGAGCGGCGACGCCGACCTTCCGCGCGATCGCGGCGGTTTCGCTCGCGCCGTAGCCCTCGGCGAGGCCCGTTTCCGCGATGCGCGCTGCGGCCTTCTGGTCGACCATGTCGATCAGCTCACGGAGCTTCAAGACGCCGCCGGCGCGCGTCTTGAAGGGCTTGCCGTCCTTGCCGTTCATCGTGCCGAACCAGAGATGCTCAAGCCGGTCTTCGGGATAGAGACCCGCTTTTCCGGCGGCGCGGAACACCTGCTCGAAATGGTCGCGCTGGCGTCCGTCGACGACATAGAAAATTCGATCGGGATGCGCGGTCTCGCGCCGGTCGAGAATCGTCGCGAGATCGGTCGTGCCGTACATGACGGCGCCGTCCGATTTGTAAAGTATGAGCGGCGGCAGCTCCTTTTTGTCGCCGGGACGCGCAAGGCGCATGATTTCCGCGCCGTCGTCGATTTCGGTGAGGCCCTCGGCGCGCAGTTTCTCTACCATCGGCGCGATCAGCGGATCGACATCGGCCTCGCCCTTCCACCAGTCGAAGGTGACGCCGAGGTCCTCATATTCGCGCTCTATCGAGGCGCGCGAGACGGCGAGAAAATGTTTCCAGAGCGCACGATAGCCGGGTCGGCCGGCTTGCAGCGCCGCCGTCGCCGCCCTTGCTTCGGCCGCGCGCGCGGGGTCCGCCTTGCACGCGGCGGAAGCTTGCGGATAGAGCCGCTCAAGGTCTTCAAGCGTCACCGGCGACTGGTCCGGGTACGGGCCTTCAAAAGCCGGGTCAAAATACGGAAGATCCGGGCGGTCGCGCGCGATTTCGGTGATGAGTTGGCCCATGGGAAGGCCCCAGTCGCCCATGTGAATGTCGCCGATCGCAGCGTGCCCGGCCGCGCGTATGAGGCGCTTCATGCACTCGCCGATGATCGCCGCGCGCAAATGCCCGACATGAAGCGGCTTGGCGATATTCGGCCCGCCATAGTCGACGATGATCGTCTCGGGCGTCTCGGCGCGCCAGCCGCCGGCGCCGCCGTTGAGGCGGGCGCTAAGCGCTTCGTCCGTCAGCGTCAGATTGATGAAGCCGGGCCCGGCGACGCTCACCGCGGCGAACAGCGGATCGGCCTTAAGCCGCGCGGCGATCTTCTCGCCGAGCGCACGCGGATTCTGGCCGGCGGATTTCGCCGCTCCGAGCGCGCCGTTGCACTGGAACTGAGCGAGGTCCGGCCGGTCCGAGACGCGCACCGCACCAAATGCGCCGTCATACCCCTCGGCGACAAACGCGGCGCCGGCAAGGGCGGAAAGCTCGGCCGTCAGCAACATCTAGAGTTCTGGAAACTTCAGGCTCTTGCCCGAGCGATTATAGATCGCCTGCTGCGGCGTCAGCACAAGGCCGACGACGACTTCGAAATTGGTGCCTGAGGTTTGCTCGCCCTTGCGGGGAATGACGATTTCCCCGATTTTCTGGCGTACGCGCTCCACGGCGTCGTCGCCGCCGAAATCGACCGGAACGATGAATTCCTTTTTCTCGATCACTTCGCGATTGGTGCGCGTCACCGCGACCCAATAGCCGTATTGCTTCTTGTCCGTCGCGGCCTTGGGGCCGCGGCCAAAGGCGAGCCGGATCGAGACTTCGGCATTGATCGGCTTGTCGCCGACATACCGGCAGGCGAGCGAAACATCCTCGATCTCGGCAGTGAAGGCGACGTCTTCAATGCGCTCTTCGCCGGCGAATTCTACGAGCCGGGCAGCGTCCTCGAGGACGACGATATTGGGGCACGGCGCCGGGTTCTTGAGTTTTGCTTCCTTTCGGTTGGAAGAGCATCCAGCCGCCAGCGCGGCGAGAGAGGCTGCGGCGATAAGCGCGCCTGCTAACCCTTTGTTCATGAAAGAGAACCCTTATATCGACACGATTGTCAGGCCGCCGCCGGTTTTTCGCCCAAACGGAGCCCTGATCAAGGTGTTCTACCTCGTAGCCGTTGGCGCCGCGCCGCGCAACGGCGGCGAGACGAACCGGCGCCTTTGGGGACCCTTTTGACCTTCGATCCTGACAATCCGACCGCCAAGGCGCCGCTGACGGTGCGGCTCGCCTCGCCGCGCGGCTTTTGCGCCGGGGTGGAACGGGCGGTTCGCACGGTCGAGGACGCGCTCGCCCGTTTCGGCGCGCCGATTTTCGTGCGCCATGAAATCGTCCACAACCGCCATGTCGTCCGGCGCCTTGAAGCGATGGGCGCGGTGTTCGTTGAAGACCTAGCCCGCGTGCCCGCTGGCCGGCCGGTCATATTTTCAGCGCATGGTGCGCCGCTGTCCGCTCATGCGGAGGCTGGCGCGCGCGGCTTGGTTACGATCGACGCGACTTGCCCGCTCGTCACCAAGGTACATAATGAAGTCCGGCGCCATCTGCTGCTCGGCCGCCATGTGCTGCTAGTCGGGCATCGCGGCCATCCGGAAGTCATCGG
>DNZB01000405.1:5670-7424 GCA_003506635.1 Parvularcula sp. | reverse complement strand
CCCCTCGCCTATGTCACGCAAACGACGCTGTCGGTCGATGATACGGCGGCGATTATCGCGGTCCTGTCAGGACGCTTCCCGGCGATCGCCGGCCCGCGCAAATCGGACATCTGCTACGCAACGACGAACCGCCAGGATGCGGTGAAAAAGATTGCGCCCGGCGCCGATTTCGTTCTCGTCGTCGGCTCGCCGGCCTCATCGAATTCCAACCGCCTCGTCGATACGGCGCTGAAAGCGGGCGCCCGCGCCGCTATGCTGGTCGATGATCCGGATGCGTTTGATCTTGCGGTCCTTGAGGGCGCAAATGTCGCCGGGGTGACGTCGGGCGCCTCCACGCCGGAGGAGCTTGTCGAGCGGGTTCTCGCCCGGCTTGCAGGTCGCTTCGCCTTGCGCATAGAGACGCACGACGACGTCCGCGAGGATGTCGTGTTCAAGCAGCCGCTGATGCTCGCGAGCTAGGCGGCCCCGCGGCGCGAGGACTGACTGCATGGCCGTCTATACGCCTGTCGCCCGCGCGGAGCTGGAGGCGTTCCTCGCCGCCTATGATCTTGGTCCACTTGTCGATCATGCCGGCGTCGAGCAAGGCGTTGAAAACACCAACTACATCCTGACAACGGCGCGCGGTCGCTTTGTCTTGACGCTTTTTGAAAAGCGGGCAGCAGCGGCGGATCTGCCGTTCTTCGCCGCGGCGATGGCGCATGTCGCAGCGCGCGGGATTCCCGCGCCCTGGCCCGTCGCGGACAATTCGGGGCGCGTATTCTCGGCGCTCAACGCGCGCCCGGCGGCGATCTTCACTTTTCTGGACGGGCGCCAGCGCATGGCGCCATCCGTCGCGGACTGCGGCGCGGTTGGCGCCGCTACGGCGCTGCTTCATCTCGCCGGAGCAGGTTTTGAGCAGATGCGCCCCAACGCCTTGTCGCTCGGCGGTTGGCGCACGCTCGCGGAGGCCGCCGCGCCGCGCGCCGAGGAAGCCGCGCCGAACCTCGCCGCGCTCATCGCGGACGAATTGGCGTTTCTCGAAGCGAACTGGCCGGAGGGGCTGCCCGAAGGGCTTATCCACGCCGACCTTTTTCCTGACAATGTCTTTTTTGACGGCGGCGAGGTGTCAGGCGTCATCGACTTCTATTTTGCGTGCACGGATTTCTTCATTTACGATCTAGCCCTCGCTTTGAACGCATGGGCCGCGGCCTCGAAGATATGGAACGCGGAGGCGGCGCGCGGCTTCATCAAGGCCTATGAAGGCGTCCGTCCGCTGTCGCCGACGGAAAGGGCCGCCCTGCCCGTTTGCCTGCGCGGCGCGAGTCTGCGCATCTTGCTGACGCGGCTTTACGACTGGCTCCATCGCGCGCCCGGCGCGATTGTCAAGGTCAAGGACCCGCTCGAATATCGCGATCTTCTTCTCTTTCACCGCGCCCATGGACCGGCGGCGCTCACTGGATAATTCAATGATCGATGCGTATACGGACGGCGCCTGTTTCGGCAATCCGGGGCCTGGCGGCTGGGGCGTCCTGCTGATCGAGAACGGCGAGGAGCGCGAGCTCTTCGGCGGCGAACGCGCAACGACCAACAACCGGATGGAAATGACGGCGGCGATTGAGGCGCTGAAAGCGACCGCCGGGCCGATCCGTCTTCACACGGACAGCCAGTATCTAAAAAACGGCATCACCGTCTGGATCAAGGGCTGGAAACGGAATGGCTGGCGCACCGCCGACAGGAAGCCCGTCAAAAATCAGGACCTCTGGATGACGCTTGAC
>DNZB01000405.1:0-5299 GCA_003506635.1 Parvularcula sp. | reverse complement strand
AAACGCTGAAGGACTAACCCAGCTTCCCGAGCATATATTCCGCGCTCGACACTTCAAACGCGCCCGGCGCCTCGACGAAGAGATCCTTGACGACGCCGTCCTTGAGGATCGCCGCGAAGCGCTTCGAGCGCTCGCCCATGCCGAAGCCGCGCGCGTCAAGCTGAAGCCCGAGCGCGCGCGTGAAGTCTCCATTGCCGTCAGCGACCATCTCGACGGTCCCGAGCGCATTCTGCGCCTGGCCCCACGCCTTCATGACAAAGGCGTCGTTGACCGACAGGCAGACGATCTTGTCGACGCCCTTTGCCTTCAACTCGCCCGCCTTGTCGACAAAACCCGGCAAATGCCGCGCCGAGCAGGTTGGCGTGAAGGCCCCTGGAACGGCAAAAAGCGCGATCGTGCCCTTTCCGAGAATGTCAGCCGTGTTCGATTTCTGCGGACCTTCGGCGGTTGCGAGCGTCACGTCGACATTCGGAACCTTGTCGCCTTTTGAAATAGTCATGGGGGTTTCCTTGCTGGCGATGATAATTTCCCGCCGTGCATAGCCTTGCCGTGCACAAAACGCCATCGGGCGCCCATCTTGTCACCGGCGAAGCGCGTGGCTTAGGCTCCCATTCATGCCACGCCGTTCCAAAGACAGCGCCATCGAAGACCGCGCCCCCCGGGAAAAACGCGAGGCCCGTGATTTTCTCGGCGGCAAGCTGCTGATCGCGATGCCGAACATGACCGACCCGCGGTTTGAAAAATCGGTCGTGTTGATAGTGTCGCATGACGAGCGCCACGCGATGGGCGTCGTCGTCAACAAGCCGCTCGCCGATATCGAGCTGGGCGATCTTCTTGAACAATTGTCGATCGACCCGCGAAAGGGGGCCGGCGGCGAGCCCGTGTTTTACGGCGGCCCGGTGCAGACCGACCGCGGGCTTGTTGTCCATTCGCTCGACTACAAATCGCGCCAGACGATGCAGGTCGGCCCCGAAATCGGCGTCACCGCGTCGAAAGACATCCTCGTCGATATCGGCGGCGTCGCGGCCAAAAGAAAAGCGCCGGCGCGATACTTCCTTGCAATCGGCCATGCGGGCTGGGGCGCGGGCCAGCTTGAAAGCGAGATCGCGGTCAACGCCTGGTGCCATTCTGACGCTGATCCTGCGCTCATCTTCGGCGGCGAGGCGAGCGATCTCTGGAAGGCAGCGCTGCAAAGTCTCGGCGTGACAGCGGCGATGCTGTCGCCTGAATGGGCCAGGGCCAGGTCTGGCGACGCGCCGCTGAACTGATCAATACGGGAAGACCTTATCCTTCGCCGCACGCCGCGAAGGCCGATCGCCCAAACAGGCCGGAACGGGAAGCCCCGTCGCGCCGCAGGCGATGCGGCGTCGATCCTCAAAAGTCGCCGGCATGACGGAGACTTCTTCGTCCGACGCTTTCGTCCGGCGACCGCCTTTGGGAAGCGTGCTCTAACGCCGTCCGCCGAAGAACCCGCGCCTCTTCGCATTTTCCGGGCGGTGATCGTGATCGTTGGCCGCTTGCGGCTCGGCGGCGTAGACCGCCGACAAAGCCGCGACCGCGGGCTGTCCGAAGTGGAAGCCCTGCCCCATCCGACAGCCGATCGCCTTGGCGATCTTCGCGGCGGCGTCCGATTCGATCCCTTCGGCGATCACCGTCATGTCGAAATCGCGGCCAAGTTTTGCGAGCGCCGAAGCTATCTTCTTCTTGCCGCCGTTCTGCTGGATGTCGTCGAGGAACGAGCGGTCGATCTTCAAATAGTCGAATTCGTACTTGTGGAGATTGGCGAGCGAGGAATAGCCCGCGCCGAAATCGTCATAGGCGAGCGCCGCGCCGGCGGCGCGCAAGGCTTTTAGCGCCTTTGCCGACTCCGGCGATTCGACGAGCTTTTCCGCTTCGGTGAGTTCGATGACGAGCGCGCGGGCGGGCAGCTTGTGCTCCGCGATCGCCGCGCGAACATCCGCCGCAAAGCCTTCGCTCAGGATCTGCGAAGCGCCGACATTGACCGTCGCGAAATAGGACCTGTCGCCCGCCCCGATGCGTTCGCTTGCATGCGCGGCGGCCTGCTTGACCATCGCGGCGGCGACAGCGCGGCCCTTGCCGGCGATCGCGGCCTTGCGCACGAATTCTTCCGCGCTTTCGCCTTCGATGACCGCGCCGTCGCGCATGACGCGCAAGAGCGCTTCGGCGCCGCAGACCTTGCCGGTCTCAAACGAGACGATCGGTTGAAACGCCGCGACGACCGCGCCCTCCTCGATCGCGCGCACTACCGGCGCATCCTCCGGCGTGAGGCTGCTCGCCGTAAGCGCCGAATTCTGCTTTGGCTCCGGTTCCTGTTCGTGATCGCCGTGTTCGAGATGGTGATGGGGCGAAGCGATTTCGTGGCACCGCGCCGGCGGCGGAGCCGACGTCGCCGCGCTGGTGAGCGACACGGCTGCGAGTTTCAACGCATCCGGCCTCACCGTTTCATGATGCGCAACGCACTCAGAGCGTTCAAGAAAGACGACGATGCGCTCAAGTGAGCCGTCCTTCGACACCGCACGCGCGCCGCGCATCCGGACCGACTGGCCGCCGACGAGCTTCATCACCTCGTCAAAACCGCCATCGCCCTCAGAGGGACCGAAAACGCGCTGTTCAAACCGGTCGCGCTCGCTCGGATGAATGAATTCGCGGATCGCTTCCGGCGTAAAGAGGCCGTCGCAATCAGCGCCCATCACCTCGCCGAAGGATGCTGTCTGGTGATTGGCCGACCGGCTCCAGTCCCAAACGGCGACGCCCGAATAGTCGAGCACCTGCGCGAGCTGGTTTTCGGAAACAGTGGCCGCTTGCCGCGGCGAAGGGTCGGCGTGCCGGCGGCCATGCTGGCGGTCGCCGCCTTCGTAGCGGTGCGTCACCGCATCGCCCGCGAACGATGCATGCGACCGCGCCCCTGCCGGATGAAGGAGCGCGACGAGACCCGCGGTCAAAACGCCGGCAGCGAAAATCGCTTGCGGCGCCAGGGCAAATGGGCTGGCGGTTCCGCCAAGGCCGAACATCAGCGGCGCGGCGGCCGCGAGCACCGCGCCCGGGAGAATAAGGCGAGCGCCATTGTCGCCGCGAAACGCGTCAACGCCAGTGATGATGAGCGTCGCAAGGCCCGCGCCGTAAAGCCCCATCCGCTGCAAATGTGTCGCCTCGCCAACGAGGACGAGATTGAGGACTGCTATGCCGACGATCGCAAGCGCGCCGGCGAACAACGCGCCGCCAAGCAGCCGGCTGCGCGACGCAAGCGGCACGGTCGCTGTGAGAAAAATCAGGACGGCGGCGGCAAAGATGCCTTGCAAGAGGGGCGAAAGCGCCGGGCCAGGCTCGCCGGCGAGCCCAAGCCAGAATACGAGCAAGATGCCGGCGGAAGCGACCATCACAAAGCCGCTGAACGCGGCGGCGCTTGATCGCAGCACCGCGACGCCCGCCAGGAATGCTGCGATGACCAGCATCGCACCTATGATCGCCCCGCGCGCGACGGCGCCCGATGAAAAAAGTTCCGGCGCAGCGGCGAGAGGCGCCTCGGCCGCCATGGATAGTTCAATCACCATACGCCCCGCTTGAACCCGTGCCCGCGCATGATGCGCGCGCCCACACCCCGGCGGCGATACTCGCCCCCGACTCGCCGGCTGGCAAGGGGGAATTCGATCTCTTCGACGAAATGAAGCCGCGGCCGTCAACCGGCGGGGGCACAGTCGCGCGCCAGGCGCGCATAAAGAACATGATCGCGCCAGGCTCCATTAATGAAGAGATATTCGCGGGCGAGACCTTCCTCGGTGAATCCGGCCTTCGACAGGAGCGCGCGCGAGGCGGCGTTGCCTGGCTGACAGGCGGCTTCGACGCGGTTAAGGCCGAACCCGTCAAAAGCATAGCCGAGCACCGCCTCGACCGCCGCAAGGCCGAAGCCCCTGCGCAGGAAGGCCGCCCCGATCCAGTAACCAATGGTCGCCGACTGTGCGGCATGACGGCGGATATCGGACAGCGTCACCCCGCCGATCAGCCGGTCGCCGTCGCGCTCGAAGACATGAAACGCCGCGCCGGCGCGGGCGCGGAACTGGCGGTCATAGGATTTGAGCCGCAACCGGAAGGCGTCGGGCGTTGTGTCCTTTGATAGCCAATCCGGCTCCCACCGCGTCAAATGAACCCGGCTCGCCTCGCGAAGCCGCGCCCAGGCGTCATGATCTTCGATCTCCGGCGGCCGAAGATAGATCGCGCCGGCGGCAATCACGGGCGGCCTTGGCGAGGCGCGGCCGAAATCGAAAGTCAGGAGCGACATCCTACGATCCGGCCATCGAATTCTGTCTCCGCCGCCCTCGGCGCGAACGAAATTGCGCGTTGCAGAAAAATTATTCCGTGCGCCGCCAAACTCTTGCCGCGAACGCCGCCCGCGTCAAATCGCGCCATCGAGCGCCGCCGCCATTGCATCAAAATCACCCGGCCCGACGACCGCCAGCGACGCAATGCCCCCGATCGCCTTTTCCGCGACGGCGCGTACGCCCGCCGCATCGACCGCATCAAGGCGCGCCGCGACCTCCTCCGGCGCGATCAGGCGACCATGCGCGTAAAGCTGGCCGGCCGCCGTCTCGATGCGTGAGGACGGGCTTTCAAGGGCCATCAGCATCGTCGATTTCAGCATCGCCCTTGACCGGTCGATCTCGGCCGCGGTCGGCGCCGCGGCGAGCGCTTCAATATCGCGGCGGATAAGACCGATCGCTTCGGCGGCGTTTTCAGCGTCAGTGCCGGCGTAAACGCCGACGGCGCCTGTATCCTCATAGGCGTCGGCGAAGGAATAAACCGAATAGGCGAGCCCCCGCTCCTCGCGGACCGACTGGAAAATGCGCGAGGACATGCCGCCGCCGAGCGCTTCGACGAAGACGCGCGTCGCGAAATAGTCCGCATCGGTGACGGCCGCCCCCGGAAAAGCCAGGGCGATGTGCGTCTGCTCGATATCGCGCGCGTCATGGCGGCGCCCGCCTTGATAGCGCGCGGGCTTGCGCGGCGAGCCTGGCGCGGCGGACGCCCAATCGCCGAACGCCGCGGCGGCAAGTTCGCTGAAGCGCTTCGCGTCGATGCCGCCCGATGCGGCGACCACCAATTGTTCGGGCCGATAGGTGCGGGCCATGAATTCCCGCAAGGTCGCGGGGGTCTGCGCGGTTACTGTTTCCTCTGTCCCGAGGATCGGCCGCCCAAGCGCATGGTCGCCGTAAGAGAGCGCCTGCAACAGCTCCATCACCGCGTCGTCGGGCTGGTCCGCCGCCTCGCCGATTTCCTGCAGGAC
>DNZB01000140.1:1825-4234 GCA_003506635.1 Parvularcula sp. | reverse complement strand
CCAGGTAGCTCAGTTGGTAGAGCAGCGGATTGAAAATCCGCGTGTCGCTGGTTCAATTCCGGCCCTGGGCACCATCACCCCTCTCCCCTCGTTTCTCTCCGTTCGTCATCGAACTTTTTTCCGATCAAAAACAGTACGTTACTGTTTCTAACGGTTCGCAACCGTTCGCGACCGGCTCTGACAAGCACGAAAATCTGTTGGTATTTTTGCTGGAACACGCTCCGAAGTGTTGGTACATTCACGATCATGTAAGGATCCTGAAATCGGAACCCTACTCGACTTCGTCCAACATCTGTACCAACCGCGCCATGCAACTCACTGATATTCAATGCAAAACCGCCAAGCCTGGCGAAAAGGTCAGAAAGCTCTCGGACGGCGGCGGCTTGCAGCTCTGGATTCAGCCGACTGGGTCGAAGCAATGGCGGCTCGCCTATCGGTACAATGGCAAACAAAAGCTCTACGCGATCGGGCCCTACCCCTTGATCACGCTCGCCGAAGCGCGCGAGTCGGCGAATGATGCGCGCAAGCATCTGACGCGCGGCGTCGATCCGATGGCCGTCAAGCGTGAAAAGAAAATCCGCGCCGCCGCTGAAGCCCATACATTCAAGAACATCGCAGAGGAATTCGTCGACAAGCTCCGCAAGGAGGGTCGCGCTGAAACGACCCTTTCCAAGATCGAATGGCTGTTGGCGCTCGCATACCCCGACATCGGATCGAGGCGGGTCTCGGAGCTGAAGCCTGCGGACATTTTGGCGCCGCTTCGCCGGGTTGAAGCGAAAGGCCAATATGAGTCGGCGCGCCGGCTGCGCTCAACCATTGGATCGGTATTCCGGTACGCAGTTGCAAGCGCGCGCGCTGAATTCGACCCGACCGCTTCACTTCAAGGCGCATTGATCACGCCGAAATCAAAGCCGCGCGCCGCGATCGTCGATCCGAAGATCCTCGGCGCGGTTCTCCGCGCGATCGACGGCTATGAAGGGCACGTTTCGCTCTGCGCGGCGCTCAAATTGTTGCCCATGCTTTTCCCTCGACCTGGCGAATTGCGGCACGCGACATGGAGCGAGTTCGATCTTGATAATGCTGTGTGGTCGATACCGGCTGAACGCATGAAAATGTGCCGCCCACATCTTGTCCCCTTGCCCCGCCAAGCCATCGGCATCTTGCGCGACCTTCACGCAGCGACTGGAAACGCGCCTGTCGTATTCCCAGGACCGCGCGCTCCCGATCGGCCGATTTCCGAATCGGCGATGCCCGCGGCGTTGCGCTATATGGGATTCCCGAAAGAGCAGGTCGTGCCGCATGGATTTCGCGCGACCGCTTCGACCCTGCTGAATGAAAGCGGAAAATGGAACGCCGACGTCATTGAACGGCAGCTGGCGCATCTCGAGCAGAACGCCATAAGGCGGGTCTATGCGCGCGGCGAGTATATGGATGACCGCATCAAGATGATGCAGTGGTGGGCCGACTACCTCGATAAGCTAAAGAAGGCGTAACGGTCAAAAGACGTTACTCCGCCACGAGCGCCTTCTTCCATTCGATGATTTGTCCTTCGCTCCAGCGCGAACACTTTCCGATCTTCAGCGGCCGCGGGAACGGCGCCGACTTGTCATTGATGCAGCGGTAAACGGTCGTCCGACTGAGGCCGAGGAGATCGCAAACGTCCTCAATCTTCAAGAGGCGTCCCACCGGATCGTCTTGGGATTTTCCCGGCGGATTTCTTTGACCCGCATAGCTCAATCCATTTACCTGCGTTTCAATCATTTCCGGCTCCACACGAGCGCGCCCGTATCAACTCCATTCGAAAACAGCGCCGCGCGCAGGGGCGCCGCGAAACTCGGGTCATCGAGTTCGACGCGCAGGAACTCCTGGGGTTCATCGCCCCTGGTCTTCGCCTTCCATGCGGCGCCGAGCTCGCGTTCGCCGACGACGATCTTGAAGTCCGGGGCCTTATCATTGCCGTTCTTGTCGTTGACGATGAAGGCGGCCTTCATATTGATGGTCATGGTCCGGATGGTTCCGGCATAGCCGTCGTCCGTCTTCCTGAATGCGCCGATGATAGCCATGGCTTACTCCTTTTCACTGGTTGGTTGACGAAGGATTTGCGGGCGCGCCGGAAGGCGGCGTCGGAATTCAAAAACCGCTCGATCATGAGGATGGCGAGGTCGTTGACTGGCGTTTTCCTCCCGAATTCCGCGGCGTGGATGGCGGCGTAGTCAGCGAGCGCCGCGTGCAAATCGGGCGGCAGTGACAGGGTGATCCTGACGGCTTTGCGCTCCGGGATAGCGCCGATTTTGAGACTCATCGCGCCGCCCCTCCCTGTTCATAAGGCCGGAGGACGAGGTCCTTGTGGACGATGACGCGCAAGGGCCAGCCGGGGCGCACCTTGATCGTCGGCTGGATGTCGAGATT
>DNZB01000140.1:0-1560 GCA_003506635.1 Parvularcula sp. | reverse complement strand
ACGATTTTCTGGCCGGCCTGGTTCGCCGAGGATTGCGCGCTCTCGCGCAAGGCCTCGACGATGTCGCTCTCCGACTCGCCGAAGGAGAGTTCGGTCCCGACGCCCAAGAGCGTCGACAGCACGACGCCCTTCAGAATGCGGAAAGTGTGGAAATCGACCTGATCGGCAAGACCTGCATATCCCGCAACATCGCTCGCCGGCATGTTGTCGATGAGGATTGACGCGCCGTCGGGATAAATGATCCGCGACCACACCAGCAGCGCGCGGGACTGGCCGAAGGCGATGACGCTGTCATAGCGGCCGATCAGTTTCGCGCCCTGCGGAATGAGGACGTAATAGCCGGTGACGCTGTCATAAACATTCTGCGTCACCTGCGCGATCACGGTTCCCGGCAAATCGGAATTGATTCCCGTGATGAGGCTCGCCGGGATGACGGTCCCCGCCATCACTTCAAACGGCGTGACGGGGTCTTCAATCCGATGCGGGTTGTCGGTCGCCGACTCTGATCGCTCGCCCAGGAAATCTAGCTTGCGGATCTGGCGGCCTCGATCGTCGTCACGCTCTGCGCCGAAGGGGACGGGCGGCCCGCCCAACCCGACATCGAATGCCGCATCCGCGAGGGATTCGATCGGTTGCGGTGTCTTCCCCGCCGCATTGGTCCGCGATGCGAGCTGGAAGAAGACGCCCGCTTCACGCGCGGCTTGCCGGACCTGCGCTTCCTTCAGCGCCGCCTGGCGCTCGGCGTCGGCTTCGGGAGAATTCCGGAACGGCGTCGGCGACAGGGCCGCATAATCCGGTCCCTCGAGAAAGCCTTCATCGCCCGATGCGGCGAGCGATTGCTCGGCCTTCAAGAGCGCGGCGCCCAAATCGCCCGGCAAGGGCGCGCCGAGGTGCGGCTTCACGTCGGCATAGGATTTCGGGAGCGCCTCGAGGCCTTCCGCTTTCGGTTTGGTGTCGACATTATAGAGTTCCTTCGGCGCAGCCTCGTCAAAGGCGCGCGGCGGCTTCAGGGCGACGCTCGCCGCCGCGAAAATGAGGAGGCCTGCGCCGCCGGCGGCGATCATCAGCGCATTCCGGTTCAGCCGCGTCACGGGGCGCGGCGCCGCGCGCAAGCGCAGCGCGTCCGGTTCGTCCTTTTCCACCTTATCGTGACGAACGACGCGCATCTTACGAGCGTCCCTTCAAATCGGAACGCAGAATGCGAACGATCGACTGGCGCTTCTCGCCGAGACGGAGCTCCGCCGCCGTAAACAGCCGGTCGACGACATAGTAATGCCCTCGCATGCGGTAATTGACGAGTTCGGGCTTGCCGTCGCGCGACAACACGAAGAGCGGCGGGGCCTCGCCTTGCGAAATCGCCTCCGGGAACTGAATGAAAACCTGTTCGCCGTCGTCGAAAGCGCGAACGGGGCGCCAGTGCGGATGGTCTCCCTCGATCTCATAGCGGAATTTCAGATTGTCCGGATTGATCGAAGGAGCGACGACAAACTCCGCCGCTTCGCTTGCGCGCATCGCGTCAGTGCGGCGCTTCGCCAGCTGGTCCTGCGGATAGGTCCAGGA
>DNZB01000365.1:4216-15877 GCA_003506635.1 Parvularcula sp. | reverse complement strand
AGATCGTCGTCCGCGCTCCTGACCAGCCGCAGATAGGAGACGGCGTCGCGCACTTCCTCGCGCTCATAAAAGCGCGGGCCCCCGACGACGCGATAGGGAAGGCCGAGCGTGTTGAAACGTTCTTCAAAGGCCCGCATCTGGAACGACGCGCGCACGAGCACTGCAAGATCCGAAAGCGGGCGCCCTTTCGACTGCTCCGCCTCGATATCGTCGCCGATCAGCCGCGCTTCCTCGTCGCCGTCCCAAAGCCCTCGCACTTTCACCTGTTCGCCGGCGGACGCCTCGGTCCACAAGGTCTTGCCGAGGCGCGTCTTGTTGGCGGCGATGAGGGTCGAGGCGGCGGCGAGGATCGCCGGCGTCGAGCGATAGTTTCTTTCCAGCCGGATGACGCGCGCGCCCGGAAAGTCCTTCTCGAAATTCAAGATGTTCTCAACTTCCGCGCCGCGCCAGCCGTAGATCGACTGATCGTCGTCGCCGACGCAGCAGATATTCTTGTGCTTTTGCGCCAGAAGGCGGAGCCAGAGATATTGCGCGACGTTAGTGTCCTGGTACTCGTCAACCAGCATGTAGCGGAACTTGTCCTGATAGGATGCGAGAATGTCCGGGTGGCGCTGGAAGATGGTGAGATTGTGGATGAGAAGGTCGCCGAAATCGGCGGCGTTGAGCGTCGTCAGCCGCGCCTGATAGGCGCTGTAGAGCGCGACGCCCTTGCCTTCGGCGAAATGCCAGGCCTCGTTCGCCGGAACCTTGTCGGGCGTCAGCCCGCGGTTCTTCCAGCCGTCGATATGGCTTGCAAGACCGCGCCCCGACCACCGCTTTTCATCAAGCCCCGCCGCCTCAATCACCTGCTTTGCAAGCCGCACCTGATCGTCGGCGTCGAGAATGGTGAAGGAAGATTTGAGCCCGACGATCTCCGCGTGGCGGCGCAAAATCTGCGCGCCGATCGAGTGGAACGTCCCGAGCCATTGCAGGCCCTCGACCCGTTCGCCGATGAGGGCTCCAATGCGCTCCTTCATCTCGCGCGCGGCCTTGTTGGTGAAAGTGACGGCGAGCAGCTGCCAGGGCTGCGCCCGGCCGGTGAAGAGGAGATGCGCAAGCCGCGTCGTCAGCGCGCGCGTTTTCCCCGTGCCGGCGCCGGCGAGCATCAGCACGGGCCCTTCGGTCGCCTCGACCGCTTCGCGCTGCTCGGCGTTGAGGCCTTCGAGATAGGCGGGGTCTGCGCCCGCCGCGGGGCGCATGCCGGCGAGCGCGCGCTCGGAAATTGACAGGTTGGCGGTCACCGGCGGAGACTATCCGAATGAGAACGATTCTGGAACATCTAAGGGTCCGGCGCCGCTCTCGCAACACCGAATGGAGGAAACGCCCATGCCCGCGCAATTCGAGCTTTTCAAGGACAAGAAAGGCGAATTCCGTTTCCGGCTGAAATCCGGCAATGGCGAGATCATCCTCGCCAGCGAAGGCTACAAGGATCGCGCGGGCGTGGCGAACGGCGTTGAGTCGGTGAAAAAAAACGCAGATCTCCTTGCACGCTTTGAGAAAAAAACTTCAGCCAGCGGCAAGCATTACTTCGTCCTCAAGGCGGCGAACCACCAGATCATCGGGACCTCGGAACAATACCCGACCGAGGAAGCGTGCGAGGGCGGCATCAAGGCGGTGCTGGCGAGCGCAAAGCTTGCGGGCGTGGAGGATCTGACAGCCTGAAGGGCCGGGCGCTGATCGTCGGCTGGCCGCCCCCGAGCGCGCGGGCGGTCGGCAGGCGCTGGAACGATTGTCACCCTTTCGCCTGCGCCATCAGCGCAAGCGGGCGTCCCTCATTGTCCTTGAAGAAGCACATCCACTCTTCCGTTCCGTCCGGGTGTTTGTGGATCATGTGCGGCGCATGGGTGATTTCGGCGCCGCGCGCCGCAAGTTCCTCCGCCGCCGCGTGAATGTCGCCGACGCGGAAATAAAGGATCGCGGCGCCGTCGTCGCCGTCCGCTTCCGAAAGGAACAAGCGCACGCCGCCGCAATCGAAGAAAGCGAGTTTTCCAAAGGTGTAAAGATGCGGCAGACCGAGCGTCTCATTGTAAAAGCGTTCCGCTGCCTTGATGTCTTTCACCGTGCGCGCGATCTGGCCGATGGGCCCGAGGTTCGTCGCTGTCATTGCATCTTTCCTTTCATGGAGCGCGCTTCCGCGGGCGACGCCGTCCCAGCGCTTGAGCCCCGCCTTGCCGTCGAGCCCGAACTTCAAAACCGCATTGGCGACGTGGAACTTGACGGCGTCGGCGCTGACGCCGAGCAACGCTGCGATGCGCGCATTCGTCAGCCCATGGCGCACAAGCTCCGTCACCCGCCATTCTGCCGGCGTCAGAACGTCGTCATGGGGCGGGCGCCCGCGCTTTCCCTCGCTCATGGGAGGAGACTAGGGCGATCGGCGCGGAATTTCCCTACCATCGGTCCGTCCGATTGCGCTTCACCTCGCCGCGCGCCATAGGCGGGGGCTTTTCGGCCGCCGGGATCTTACGATGAGCACCCGCAACTGGCGCGTTCAGGCGCATTTTTCGGCCTTCTACGCCGCGCAGTTCGTGCTGCTCGGCGTGCAATTGCCGTTCCTCTCGGGTTGGCTCGCGCAGGAGGGGTTTGCGGCCTCCGAAATCGGACTATTGAGCGGCTTGTCGCTCGGCGCGCGCCTCGCCTTCGGACCAGCGGTCGCGTTCTGGGCGGACAAGGGCGACAATCACCGCGCCGCGCTGCGGATCGTCTCGCTTCTTTTCGGCGCCGGCGCGCTCGGGCTGGCGGTTTTCAGCGGCAAGCCGTTGATCGCGCTTTCGGCGGTCGCGGTCCTCTGGTCGTTTGGATTGCTGGCGCCGCTTTCCGACACGGCGATCCTGCGGGCGGACCGGCAGGGCGCGCTCCACTATGGCGAGGTGCGAGCAGCAGGTTCGGCCGCTTTCCTCCTCACCAATATCGGCGCCGGGTTCATCATTGCGCGGACGAGTATCGATGTCGCCGCCGTCATCATGGCGATCGCGGGGCTGGCGACATTTGCGATTTCGACGACGCTGCCGCTGGGCCTTACAACCGAAAGCCGTCACCCTGGACGGCGCGGCCGATCCGGGGACCACCTCCCGCAAGGCGCCGCATCTCCCGCTGATAGTTCAGGAGACGGACCCCTGGTTCGCGACTTCGGCGCGCCCCGGGGTCACGGCGAAAATGCGAGCCTTGAAGCGTCCGCCCCGCAGCTCTTGCAAAGCCGCTGGCGGGAAGCGGCGACGTTGATGACGACGCCGTCTTTCCTTCTCTTCATCGCCGCTGTCGGCTTCATCCTCGGCAGTCACGCGGCCTATTATTCGTTCTCGATTCTCGACTGGACGGCGCAGGGGCTCGCGGCGACGACGGTCGGCTTCCTGTGGGCGACGGGCGTTGTCGCCGAGATTTTCGTGCTGACGCAGGTGAGGGGGCTCGTCCGCCGCATCGGACCAGAGAAGCTCATCATCATCGGCGGGGCGGGAGCCGCCCTGCGCTGGACGCTGACCGGCCTTGCGCCGCCGCTGCCCTTATTGTTCCTGATACAGACGATGCACGCGCTCTCCTTCGCCGCGGCTTATCTCGGCGCCGTCGAATATATCGACCGCAGCCTGCCGCGGCGCCTCACCAACACGGCGATGACGCTGATGTCGACGATGGGCGTCGGCGCGATCACCGGCCTTGCGACCATCGCTTGCGGCTATCTTTATGAAGCCGAAGGAGCGCGGGCGATCTACGCGCTCACGGCGGCGATGGCGGGGCTGGGGGCGGTGTCGGCGATGTCGCTCCGTAGGGCGGGTTGAGCGAAGCGATCCCCGCCTACAGCGTCACCACCTGCGCGCCGTCCCAGCTTTTCGCGTCCTCCGCCGCGTCGATCAATTTCGCGATGCGCGCCTCGTAAAGGTCGAAGAGCGCGATCCGGGCGCCGGGAAGCGCTTTCGCCTTCGCCAGATTGGCGCGCGCGGCGAGGAAGTCGCCCTCGCGATAGGCCGACTGCATCGCGCGGTTGGCTTCCTCCAGCGCGCGGAAGCCTTTGCTCGATTTCAGGAACGGGTTGCCGACAAGCGCGTGAATTGAAAACACGCGGCTCGCGCCCATTTCCCTGACGCGGTCGAGTTCCAGAAACGCGAAATGGTGGTCGTTGCGCTTGTGCACGGCGTCATCGCATATGATCGCGGGGCCGTAGACGCGCGCCTGTCTTGAAAGGAATGCGGCAAGCGCCATCGGCCGGCCGACCGCGGAATAGCGCTGTGCGCGGCCCTGGCCCATCGGGCCGACGAAACACTCTCCCGTCGCGACGCCGATCGCCAGGTGAAGCTGCACGCCTTGCAAACGCGGCGCGCTTTGCAGTTCAATGTTGATCCGGTCCATGCTCTCGATCAGGCGAAGCGCGCCGGCGCAGGCGTCGCGCACATGATCGGCGTTTTCGAGCGGCGCGTTGAAATAGGCGAAGATGCGCCCGCCTTCGGCCTGATCGGCGGCGCCGCCGACTTCGATGATCGCCTTTTTCAGATGCGCGCAGCCGGCCGCGATGATGTTCGTCACCTCGCCGGGCGTCGCGCTCAGCTTCTCCGCGTCTTCATCAAGAAGGCTGAGCTCGCAGGCGAGCACGGTGACGGCGCGCTTCACGCCATCGAGAACTTCCGACTGGCCTTCCTCGCGCACCTTCTTCATCGTCGGTTCAGGGAGCGAACCTTGATAGGCGCCCCTGACCTTGTCGTCCTTGATCGCCTCGCCGATGGAGCGCCCGCCGGCGACGGAAAACGCGCCGAGGAAGAGCGCAAGGGCGGGGGCGAGCGGGTCGAACAGCATGGCGCCTTGCGCGAAGAGGCCGACCGAGAGCGCGAAAAGGAGCGCCGAAACAAGCGCAGCGACGCCCGCCGCTCTCCAGAAGTCGAGCCGCTGCGACCACATGATCGCGGCCGCGCCGAGCGCAAGGACGAGCAGCGCTTCGAGATAACCGAACCAGGAAGGACGGCTGAGCCCTTCGCCGGCGATCAGCTGGCGGGCGAGAAGAGCTTGCGCCTGCGGCATCGATAATTCGCCGCGCGCCGTCTTGACGCTGTCTCCGACGGCGCCGTCGAGACCGATAAGGACGACTTTGCCTGATAACAGCCCGAGCGCCGATTTTTCCTCAAGAAGCTTCCAGGCCGGCGTCGCCGGCGTGTCGATGCGGCGCGGGAAATAGAGCCTTGTCGAGGCCATGGCGTCAAGCGTCGCGCCCGCCCCCGCGATCGAGACCGTGCGCGGCGCCCTGCCGACGGCGGTGACGGCGGTCGCGTCGGCGGTGATGCTGATCTTTGTTGCGCCGCTGGCGATCTTTGCGGCTTCAAGCGCGGAGGCGGGCGTCATTCGTCCGCCTGCGGACCAAAGGAGCGGCGCCATGCGAGAAACGCCGTCGTCGTCGGCGGGAAGGGCGGCGACCGTCAATGGCGCCGCAGCGAGAAGCTCGGCGTTCGGCGCAAGGCGCAGGCGCGCGCCAGGGACGCCGTAAAAACCGTCGGCGCCGGCGTCGATCGTCCGGCCGGATTTCGCGTCGGCGCGTTCAAGGACGAGGCCTGAGGCCTCGCGCGCGACCGATGCGCCGCCGATCGCGACGGCGCCTTTCGTCTCGGAAAGCGCGCGCGCCAGCATGAGATCGGTGCTGGGCAGCAGCGCGAGCTGCTGGGCGAGGCGTTCATCGCGCGCGCCGGCAAGCCAGAAATCGCCGATCGTTTCCGGCGACAAGGGATCGGGGCTGTCAACGGCTTCGAGATAGAGAACGCCCTTTGCCCCGGCGCCCGCGCTTGTCGTGACAAGCTCGGCGACCAGCGAGCGCGGCCATGGCCAGGGGCCGATTTTCGCGATGCTTTCCGCGTCGATCTCGACGATGTGGATGGGCGAGTTGCGGTCGATCTTCGCCGGGAAAAGCCGCGCGTAAAGATCAAAAAGCCGCTCACGCGCGCCGCCATGGCGCGCATCGGCGCTGGCAAGCGTCATCAGCGCGAGCCCCGCCATCACCGCAACCATCAGCATCAAAGGCAGCGCGCTGAGCCACCGGAACCGCTGCGATAAACCTGTCTTGCCCACGCCCGTCACTCCGGCGCCGCCCGGCCCGATTTCACCCTGGCGCGGCGGCGCGTTAACGCCCATTCACCATAATTCAGGATGAATTTATCATCCCGCCCTAGCATCCACCAATGCAAGCGGCGCGCCGCCGGTAAAGCTTAACGGGCGCCAAGAAAAGACTGAAAACGGGTAAAAATGACGCCTGCCGCCTTTTCGACCGACCTCGACAACGGGATCTTGCGCCTCAAGGCGGCAGGGGACTGGCAGGCGCGGCATCTCGGGGCGATCGACGAGGCGCTCCGCGACTTCGAAGACGACGCCGTCGGGCGGGAGCTTATTATCGACATTTCCGGCGTCGGTCGCCTCGACACCGCGGGGGCGATGGTTCTTGAACGGGTGCTGCGCGCCTGTTCGCGGCGGACGCAGGCCTCGAGGATCGTCGGCGGCAGCGAGGCGCACCAGACGCTGATCGCCAATGTCGCTCCCCACGTCGCGCCGTGCGAGGTCGAGCCTGCGCGCCGCAACGCATTCCTCATGATGGTCAACCGCCTCGGCAAGGGGATCGTCGAGGGCTATTACGCGGCGCTTGAAATCCTGAATTTCGTCGGCCTGACGCTGACGACGTTCGCGCGCGTCATTCGCGAACCGTCGCGGTTGCGCGTCACGTCGATCTTTTACCATATGGAAGAGGCCGGCGTTAACGCGATGCCGATCGTGGGCCTCATGTCCTTCATGATCGGCGCCGTCGTCGCGTTCATGGGCGCGAAGATCCTTCGCCTGTTCAACGCGGAGGTTTTCACCGTCGAGCTTGTCGGCATTTCGGTGTTGCGTGAATTCGGCGTTCTTCTCGCCGCGATTCTCGTCGCCGGGCGCTCGGGCAGCGCCTTCACGGCGGCGATCGGCGCGATGAAAATCCGTGAGGAAATCGATGCGATGAAGGCCCTTGGGCTCGATCCCGTCGAAACGCTGGTCATCCCGCGCGCGATCGCGCTAATTCTCATGATGCCGGTGCTGACCTTCATGGCGTCGATCCTCGGCGTCATCGGCGGCGGGCTTGTCGCGGCGACGGCGATGGAGATTTCGCCGGCGTTTTTCGTCGGGCGCCTGCAAGAGACGATCGCTCTTTCGAATTTCTGGGTCGGTCTCATCAAGGCGCCGTTCTTCGCCTTCGTGATCGCCATCATCGGCTGCTATCAGGGGATGGAGGTCGCGGGCAGTTCGGAAAGTCTCGGTCAGCGTACGACGCTTTCCGTCGTGCAGTCGCTCTTCATCGTCATCATCCTCGACGCCTTCTTCGCGATGTTCTTCCTGGAGATTGACTATTGAACGCGCGCGAAGAGGACGTCCCGATCATCGAGGTTGAAGGGCTGCGCACGCAGTTCGGCGACAACGTCATTCATGACGATCTCGACCTCAGCGTCCGCCGCAACGAAATTCTCGGCGTCGTCGGCGGGTCGGGCACGGGGAAATCCGTGCTGATGCGCGCGATCATCGGCCTGAAAGAACCATCGGCCGGAATCGTCCGCGTCTTCGGCGAGGATTTTTACAGCCTCGGCGCGGAGGCGCGTCTCGCGGTGGAACGGCGCTGGGGCGTCCTGTTTCAGGGCGGCGCGCTCTTTTCCTCGATGACGGTCGCGCAGAACGTCATGGCGCCGATCAACGAGCATCTCGGGCTGCCGCCGGCGCTCGCCGCCGACATCGCGGCGATGAAGATCTCGATGGCGGGTCTGCCGCCGGACGCCGGCGCAAAATACCCCTCGGAGTTGTCCGGCGGCATGTCGAAACGCGCAGGACTTGCGCGCGCGCTCGCGCTCGACCCCGAAATCGTCTTTCTCGACGAGCCGACCGCCGGTCTTGACCCGATCGGCGCGGAGAATTTTGACAGGTTGATCGTTTCCCTCAAGGAGTCCTTAGGGTTAACGGTGTTTATGGTCACTCACGATCTCGATACGCTGCACGCGACATGCGACCGGGTGGCGGTGCTGGCGGAGAAAAAGGTGATCGCGATCGGCCCGCTTGATGAAGTGCGCCGGTCCGATCATCCCTGGATCAGGGAGTATTTCTCCGGTCCGCGCGGGCGTGCGGCGCTGGAAGCGAAGAAAGCGGACGCGTCAGCGCCCGTTGGAAAGGTTTGAGGAATGGAGACGCGCGCGCATTACGTCGTCGTCGGCGCGGTCGTGCTCGTCCTTGTGGCGTCGGCGTTCTTGTTCGTGCTTTTCCTGTCGCAGTCGCAGCAGGACTATGACGAATATGACGTGATTTTCCGCGAGCGCGTGTCGGGCCTGTCGGTCGGCGCGGCGGTTTCCTTCAACGGCATCCAGAAGGGCGAAGTGCGCGATCTGTCGATTGCGCCGAACGATCCCTCGATCGTCATTGCGCGCATCCGCGTTGATGACGACACCCCGGTGAAGACGGACACGAAGGCAGAGCTGGAACTCGTCGGCTTCACGGGGCTGGCGATCATCCAGCTCGTCGGCGGCAGCGCCGAGGAAGAGCTTTTGAAGAACGTCACGCGCGGCGTGCCGCGCATCGAAGCCGACGCAGGAGGCATCGCGCAGCTGATCGCCGGATCGGGCGACATCATCGCCTCGGCGAACCGCCTGCTGTCCGAAGAAAACACCGCCGCCTTCAATCGCATCCTCACCAATGTCGAGACGCTGACGACGGCGCTTGCGGAAAAGGACGAGGAGATCGCCGCCTCCGTCGCCAATGCGGCGAAATTCACCGGAAATCTCGCCTCCGCGACGGAAAACCTTTCAAGGACGGCCGACAGTCTCGACAAGCTCCTTGCGACGGATGCGCCCGCAACGCTTGAAGAAACGCAGGCGCTGATGGCGGAGTTGCGCGCGGCGGTCGCTGAAAACCGCGAGCAGATCCGCATTTTCACCGACCAGGGCCTTGCGCAAGTCGGCCCCGCCGTCGCCGAAGCGCGCGCCATGTTCCGGACCCTCGATCAGGTCCTGAGGGAAATCGACCGTGACCCGCGCGGCTATCTCCTCGGAGAATCGACGCCGCGTTATGAGGGGGAAAGCCAGTGAAGAAGGGATTTGGGATTAGGGATTGGGGATTAGGCAAGATTGTACGCTCCTGCTTGGCAGGGCGCGGCGGTCGACTAATCCCTAGTCCCCGGTCCCTGGCCCCTCTCTTCCTCGCCGCCGCGCTCTCGGGGTGCGTCTCCGTTCTTCCGGACGCTGCGCCGCCGCCGGCGCGCTTTACCGTCAGCGACATCACTGTCGAAACGGCCGCGGCGCCCGTGACATGGACGCTCGGAGTCGAGGAGCCGGAGGCGACGCTCGCCTATAACTCCGCGAAGATCGCGCTCAGCCGCGCGCCGGGCCGCATCGAATATTACGCCGGCGGGGAATGGGTCGACCGCGCGCCGCGCCTTTTCGGCGTCGCGCTGGTCAGAAGTTTTGAGAACACAGGTGCGATCAAAGGCGTCGGCAGCCGCCAGACGCTTCCCGTTTCGAATTTTATTCTGCAAACGGACATTCGCCGCCTCGGCGTCGTATTCGACGGCGGGGAAAAGCGGGCGGAGGTCGCGGCCTTCGTTCGCCTCACCAACGGGCGCAGCGTCATCCACGCCGCAAAACTCTTTTCCGCGACCCAAATCGCCGCGGCGGACACCCCGGAAGCCGCCGCCGCCGCCCTCGACGCCGCGCTTTCCGCCGTCCAGCGCGATATCGTCGCCTGGACGCTGGAAGAGGCGGGAAGGGCCAACGTCGCCGCTTTGGGTAAAAAGTAAGCTATTGCTTACTTTCTGAATTGTATGCCATCGCTTACACTCAAAAAGTAAGCGATCGCATTCATGGCAGGCATTCCCATCAGATCCCCGGCCGATATCGGCGCGCTAATCCGTGATCGCCGTAAGGCGCTCGGTCTCGATCAGGCCGCGCTCGCCTCGAAAGTCGGCGTCAGTCGTCTCTGGATCAACCAGGTCGAACAAGGAAAGCCAGGCGCCAATCTCGGTCTCGTGCTTCGAACGCTCGCTACGCTCGATATCGCGCTTTCGATCGCGCCACAGAAAGATGTCAAATCCGACGATGCGGTGACGGCCCCTGATATCGACGCGGTGATCGACGCAGCGCGCGAAAGGCGCGAGCCATGACAGATCTCATCGCGCTTCTCGATGGCCTCGAAGTCGGCGTTGTCCGGCAGGACCGCAACCGGCTGTCTTTCGCGTATCATGACAGCTGGCGCACTGCGCCGGGGGCCTATCCCTTGTCGCTGTCGATGCCGCTTGCGGCGGCGGAACATCCGCACGCTGCGATCGAGCCGTTCCTGTAGGGGCTCCTCCCCCACAATGAATTCGTGCTCGCGCGTTGGGCGCAGCGTTTTCAAGTATCGCCGCGCAATCCGTTCGCGCTGCTCTCGCATGTCGGCGAGGATTGCGCGGGCGCAGTGCAGTTCGCGGCGCCCGACCGCGTCGGCGAGGTGACGGGAGCAACCGCTTCGGAGATCGACTGGATCGACGAGGATGAAATCGCGGCGCGTCTGCGTGCGCTTCGCGAAGACGCCAGCGCGTGGCGGCAACCGCGCGACGCCGGTCAATTCAGTCTTGCCGGCGCGCAGCCGAAAACGGCGTTCCTGTTCGACGGCGCCCGGTGGGGCGTGCCCGCCGGCCGCGCGCCGACGACACACATATTAAAACCCCCAACAAGCGCCTTTGACGGCCATGCAGAGAACGAGCATCTCTGCATTGCGCTTGCTCGCGCGCTCGGCATGCCGGTCGCAAAATCCGAGGTGCGGCTTTTCGGCGATGAGACTGCGATTATCGTGGAGCGATACGACCGCATAAACATGGAAAAAATGGCTGCCGCCGCAGCTGCTCGCGCCGCTTTAAAGGCGGTTGAAGCCAGCGGCGCCGTCGCTTCCCTTAGCGCCGCGCAGGCGACGGCCGAAGCGGCGGAGTCGGCGGCGTCTTCCGCGGTCCTCTATGACTTCTCAAAAAAATTCCCGATTTACCGGGTTCATCAGGAAGACCTCTGCCAATCGCTAGGCGTTCATCCGTCCCGCAAATATCAGAATGACGGCGGGCCGGGACCGAAGGAAATTGTCGATCTGCTGCGCGCCAACGCCGCCGCGCCGAGGGCGGGGCGAAAATCGTCGCCGACCACGGCCGCCGATGAAGATGTGCGGACCTATATTGACGCGCTCATCTTCAACTGGCTGATCGCCGGGACTGACGCACACGCCAAGAACTACTCAGTTCTGATCGGAGCTGGCGGCCTTGTGCGGCTTGCGCCGCTTTATGACATCGCGAGCGTCCTTCCGTACGACGACATCGACATCCGCAAGGCCAAGCTTGCGATGAAGATCGGCGACGAATATCGCCTGCATCACGTCGGCGCCGCCGAATGGCGCAAGCTCGCCGCCGCCGTCAAAATCGATGCTGACGCCGTCATCGGCCGTATACGGAATATGGCCGCGCAGCTTCCGGACTTGTTAGCGGACGAAGTCTCGCGCGCGCACCAAGAAGGCCTCACGAGCCCGGTTATCGGCCGTCTTCAACCACGGCAGTCGGCGCGGGCGACGAAGCTAAGCGCGATCTGAGGCTCAGGCGAAATACCCGACCGTCGCGCCGACGAGGAGGTAGACGCGGCCGAG
>DNZB01000365.1:3496-3900 GCA_003506635.1 Parvularcula sp. | reverse complement strand
TCTTCGAGGAGGCGTTCAAAGCCTTGCAGGAAGTCGTGAATGCCGCGTTCGAACAGCTTGTCGCGGCTGCCTTCCGCGCGGATGCGTCGCTTCACGTCGGATTCATTGAGGCGGAGGAGCCGGTTCGCGAACACGTTGCGGTCGCCGCGCTCGAACCGCTCAAGGAGCGCCGGCGGCGGCTCGCCGTAAAGACGCGATTCCAGATCGAGCGTGAAATCCTGCAAGGTCGCGATGATCTTCATCGCATTTTGCGCGCTGGCGCGTGCGGCGTCCGCTGTCTTGCGATCCTCCGCGCCGAGGTCGAGCGGGCCGGCCTCGTCCGTCGCGGAGAGGATCTCGCGCCAGCTCACGTCCTGCTTCCGGCGTTTTTCTTCTTCGTCGAGCGATCCGTGGGCTGACGGCTT
>DNZB01000365.1:0-3117 GCA_003506635.1 Parvularcula sp. | reverse complement strand
AGGACGTTGGAACGGTCATTGGCGGCGCCCGCCGTCTGGCGCTTGCCGGCCGCGGCTTTCTCCGCTTCGGCCTTTCGCGCCTCTTCGGCAAGGCGCCTCTTTTCGGCTTCCGCCTTTGCGGCGCGGGCTTCGTCGGCCTTGGCGGCTTCAACCTTCGCCGCGCGCTCGGCATCGGCGGCGATGCGGGTTTTTTCCGCTTCCGCGGCGCGCGCGGCCTCGGTTGCGCGCGTCTTTTCGATCGCGGCTTGCGCCTCAGCGAGGCGCGCGGCGGCTTCCTGCTCGCGCAGCTGATTTTCAGCGAGCTTCGACAGGCGCTCCGTCTGCGTTGCGATCGCCTCAGCAAGGCGGTCGGCGCGCCTCCTCTGTTCGTCGATCAGCGATTCAAGCCGGGCGTTCTCGGTTTCAAGGGCGGCGCGCGCGTTCGCCAGCTCCTTGTTGCGTTCGTCGATGCGCTTAGACGCCGTCTCGGCGGCGGCGAGCGCTTCATCGGCGTGCCTCTTCGCATATTCGCCGGCCTTGGCGACTTCCTCGGACGCCTCGCGCGAGGCGGTCATCGCCTTCTTGGCCGCCTCGGTGACCAGATTGGCGGCGGCGGCGGCGCGCTCGGCGTCGCTCGCCGCGGCGGTGACGGAGGTCATCGTCGCTTCGCGCACGGTGTCGACGGCGCGCGCGGCGGCCTCGGCGACGCGGCGGGATTCTCGCGTCGTGAACTCGACGGCGGTCGTCGCCGCGCGTTCGGATTCGGCGCGCGCAACCTCGATCGCCGCGTCGGCGTTTTTCTTCGCCTCCTCGGCGGCGCGGATCGAGAACTGTCCGACATTGGCGGCGTTTCGCGCGGCGCTTTCGGCGGCGGCGTCGGCGATCTTCGCAGCGCGCTCGCTCGCTTCCTTCACCATCGCGGAGGTCGACTCGATCGCCCCCGCGGTCGCCTTCACCCGCCCGTCAGCGTCGATCAGGGCGGAGGAGAGCGCTTCGAAACTGAGAAGCGCCCGGCTCGCCGCCGCTTCGAGGCGCGACAAGCGTTCTTCAAGGCGCGTTTCGGCGTCGCCGACGGAGTTTGAGGCGCTCTGCAAGGAGAGAAGGTTCGCCTGCGCCTTTTCGGCGATCGCGGTGGCGAAATCATCGGCGCGCGCGTTCAAGGTTTCGGTCAGGTCCATAAGGCGCGCGCGCTCGGCAGCGACGCGTTCCGACGCTCCTGTCGCCTTGTTCTCGATCGCAAGGCCCGCCTGTTCGATTGCGCCGACATGCTGGCGGATCATCGCTTCGGCCGAAGCGAGCCGGATCAGCGCGTCGTCAATGCCGGCGTTCAAGGCTTCCATCTGCCCGCGGACGACCGCGCCGACAGTCTCGACATTCTTGACGGCAGCCTTTTCCGGTTCGACGAAGCGCTGCGCCGCGACCATGATCGCGCGACCGGCGCCGATCATCGCCATCATCCGCGCGGCGATATAGCCGAGCATCCAGAACGAGACCGGAAGGATCACCCCGAGCGCGATCGCCCAGGACGAATAGGCGTCGCCGAGCGTCCAGCCCTCAAAGGTCTTTGCGCCGGCGCGGTAGCCGAACAGCGAGCCGAGCGGCCAGCCGACCAGCACGACGAAAAACACGAAAATGGCGACGAAACGCGCCGCGAACTCAAGCTCGCGGCCGAGCCGGTGGTAACGCCCGCCGCGATCCTTCAATTCGGCCGCGGCGTAGCTTTCAAAGCTTGCTGGCTCGCCGCCGTCGGACGCCGGCGCAAAGCGGACGCGGGGCCCGCCCGCCTCCGCCCCGGAAGCGTCTGTTAATTCTTGGGAAACTGCCATTCCTCCCGCCACGATCGTCAATAGGCGACATAGCTCAATTTATGGTGAACGCCAATTAAGGCCGATCCCTTGCCCCGCCCCGCCGGCGCGGCTACCCGAAGACCAAGTCCGGCGCTTTTCTAACAAGACGGACAGGGACGGAACGATGCGCTCAAACAGTCTGGTCGCCATGAATTTCGGGCTCGATCCGATGATCGAGGAGATGCGCGAGACCGTCGCGCGCTGGGTCGATGAGACTCTCGCACCCAGAGCGGCTGAGATCGACGCGACCAACAAATTCCCGCGCGATCTATGGCCGCAGCTCGGGCAGCTCGGTCTCCTCGGCGTCACGGCGGAGGAGGAGTACGGCGGCGCGGGCCTTGGCTATCTCGCCCATTGCGTCGTGACGGAAGAGATCAGCCGCGGCTCCGGCGCGGTCGGGCTATCCTACGGCGCGCATTCGAACCTTTGCGTCAACCAGCTCAGTCGCAACGCCACGAAAGCGCAGAAGGCAAAGTACCTGCCGAAGCTGATCTCGGGCGAACATCTCGGCGCGCTCGCGATGTCGGAGCCGGGGGCGGGCTCGGACGTCGTCGGCATGAAGCTGCGCGCTGAAAAGAAGGGCGACCGCTACGTCCTCAACGGCTCCAAGATGTGGATCACCAACGGGCCGGACGCCGATGTTGTCGTCGTCTACGCCAAGACCGACCCCAAGGCAGGCCCCCGGGGCATCACCGCCTTCATCATCGAGAAGGGGCAAAAAGGCTTCAAGGCCGCCCAGAAGCTCGACAAGCTCGGCATGCGCGGCTCCGACACCGGCGAGCTTGTGTTCGAGGATTGCGAGGTCGCCGAAGAGAATATCGTCGGCAAGCTGAACGAGGGTGTGCGCGTCCTGATGTCGGGCCTCGACTACGAGCGCGTCGTCCTCTCGGCGGGGCCGATCGGCATCATGCAGGCCTGCATGGACACGGTGATACCCTACGTACACGAACGAAAGCAGTTCGATAAGCCGATCGGCTCGTTCCAGCTGGTGCAGGGAAAGCTCGCCGACATGTACACGACGATGAACGCCTGCCGCGCCTATGTGTACGCGGTCGCCGCCGCCTGCGACCGCGGCGAGACGACACGGCAGGACGCCGCCGGCTGCATCCTCTACGCAGCGGAGAAGGCGACGCAGGTCGCGCTCGACGCGATCCAGCTATTGGGCGGCAACGGCTACATCAACGACTATCCGACCGGGCGCTATTTGCGAGACGCCAAGCTCTATGAAATCGGCGCCGGGACGAGCGAGATCAGAAGGATGCTGATTGGCCGGGAGATTTTTGAGCGGACG
>DNZB01000071.1:8259-8930 GCA_003506635.1 Parvularcula sp. | reverse complement strand
GCGGCGAGGCTCATCGCTTTGGCCGCGTTCGTCGCGCCCTTGTAGCCGATCGACATGCCGCTCGCCGCGACCGCTTGCCAGGAATGCGCCGACGTGCCGGGAACCCAGGCCGCGACTTCAAGGCCGACTGTCGGCGCCGCCCAGGAGACGTCGCCCACGTCGGTCGATCCGTATCCCAATTTTTTGCCATAGGGCTCGATCGTCGCCTCGTCGCCGAGTTTTGCGTTCGGCTTGTCAAAGCTGGCGTAGATCGCCTTTGCAAAGGCCGCTTCATCCTTATCGTAGACGACGCCGCCGACGGCGGTCAGGTGTTCATGCATCCGCTTCGCCAGCGTCTCGTTGACAAGCAGCGGGTTGTTGCCGTGAATGATTTCCCACTCGACGGTCGTGCCGGTGCCGAGCGCGGCGCCCTTCGCCGCCTCTTCGAGGCGCGACCAGATTTCCTCGACGCCCTCCGGCGTCGGATGGCGGACATAGTAGAACGACTCGGCGCTGTCCGGCACCACGTTCGGCGCGCCCCCGCCGTTCGTCACGACATAATGCATGCGCGCATCCTGCGGCATGTGCTCATGCATCATGTTGGCCATCATGTTCATGGCTTCGACGCCGTCGAGCGCCGAGCGGCCTCGTTCGGGGGCGCCGGCGGCGTGCGCGGAGACGCCCTTGAAACG
>DNZB01000071.1:5511-7989 GCA_003506635.1 Parvularcula sp. | reverse complement strand
AACTTCGCCGAGCGGTTAGCGAGGGTCGTCTCCGCCTCCGCCGAATTTTCGTCGCTCGCATGCCAGTGGATCGCAAAGTCGACATCCTTGAAGAGACCTTCGCGCACCATATAGACCTTGCCGGAGCCGCCTTCTTCGGCGGGCGTGCCGTAAAGGCGGATCGTTCCGGGCGTTTTCGTCTGGGCGAGCCATTCCTTCACGGCGATCGCCGCGCCGAGGGAGCCCGCGCCGAAGAGATTGTGACCGCAGGCGTGACCGGCGCCTTTGCCGTCAATCGGCGCACGGCTCGCTTGCCGATCCTGGTTTATGCCGGGCAGCGCGTCGAACTCGGCAAGGATGGCGATGACGGGACCGCCGCTGCCGAAACTTGCAACGAATGCGGTTGGAATGCCGGCGACGCCTTCCTCGATCGAAAAACCTTCCGCGCGCAGACGATCCTTCAAAAGGCCGGAAGATTTCTCCTCCTTGTAGCCGACTTCTGCGTAGTCCCAGAGCGCGCCTGCAACCTCGGCGATGTCGCCGCTGCGCGCGTCGATCCTGGCGAGCAGCGCTTGGGCCTCCGCCGAAAGCGTCGGCTTTTCTTGCGCGGCTGCGGGCAGCGCGATGATGGCGGCGGAAAGCAGAAATACGGCAAGGCGCATCTAAGGTTCCTTTCGGTGCGGAATGGGAATTCTTTCCTCGTCCCGCTCGAGGTGCGGGAAGGGCGGGACGCCGGAAACGCAAGACCCCCTCGACTGGTGTTGGGGGGAGCCTGCCGCGCTTGGCTGCGGCCTGCAACCGGCGCAGCCGGGGAATTAACGCTTTCTTTCGGCGTTTGATAAATTTCGCCGCGCGGCGCTCGCGGCGCGTTGAGGGGCGCGCCCCTAGAACAAACATGAACCAGTTCGGAGCTTTCCCCTTGCGCAGCCTCTTTGCGGCCGCCGCCGTCCTCCTGCTTTCGGCTTGTGACGATCAGAGCGCTGTTCCGGACGGCAATCCGCGCTCGGCGCGCATCGCCGGGCCGCATGGCGCGATCTGGCCCGAGGATGCGATTGTCGGTCCGGCCGGCGCGGCCTGGGCGCAGCAGGTAATTGAGGGTTATGAGCGCGCGGGCGCATCAGCGGCGCCGACGCGGATCGAGCCGCTCGACACCTCATCCTGCGTCCTGACGAAGCCGGCGCCGGGCGCCGTCGTCCGGCAAGTCTTTGTCGAGCAAGGCGCCGGCGCCCCGCCGCTTTTTGTCCTTCGCCAGAACGAGAAGAGCGCGAGCGCCGAAGCCGCGCGTCTCAAGGTCGTCAATGTCGTCGTCACGGAATCGTCGGCGCCGGTGCATCTTGTTCTCGCCTCCGAGAGAAGTGTCATCTGGAACATCATCCCGGCCCCGGATGCGCGCGTTTCCGGAGTCACCGCGCTCAGCGGCGCAAGCCTTGGCGTCGCCAACGCGCCTGACGGCGCGGCCATCGAGGCGCTTTACGGCGAGGCGCTGTCGCGCTGCGAAGTGGCGCCCGTTCGCCGACCGCAAGACGATTGGGGGCTGGCGCGCGAGGCGCGAGCGGGCGGACCGGCCCTCACGCAATATGACGCGCGCAACGCGCAGGCCGACAAGTTCGAGGCCTGGTTGCGCAAATGGTTCGGCGCGGGGGTGGAGACAGCGGTGATCGCGCCAATGGGCGCGGGCGCGGCTCTCGTGGGGCCGCTGCCGCCGGCGCCCGCTGCGCGCATCCCGATGCGTCCGATTGCCGGCGCCACGTTGAAGCTCTCGATCGACGGGCGCCTCATCGTCGGCGACGAACGCGATTTTGAGGCCGCTGCCGCGGAAAACGGGGCGAAACGGGGCGTTTAGCCGCTCCCGATACCCGGCGACGGGCCAAGCATTGGCGCCCCGGGCGGGCCCCTCTATACCCCGCCCGCCATGACGCCCGCCGCCAACATCCGCAATTTCTCGATTGTCGCCCATATCGACCATGGGAAATCGACGCTCGCCGACCGTCTCATCCAGAAAACGGGGGGCCTTGCTGACCGCGAGATGAAAGAGCAGGTGCTCGACTCGATGGAGCTTGAGCGCGAGCGCGGCATCACCATCAAGGCGCAGACCGTCCGCCTCGAATACAAGGCGAAAGACGGCGAGACCTACATTCTCAATCTCATCGACACGCCAGGTCATGTCGATTTCACCTATGAGGTTTCGCGCTCCTTGTCGGCGTGCGAGGGCGCGCTTCTCGTCGTCGATGCGAGCCAGGGCGTCGAGGCGCAGACGCTCGCCAATGTCTATCAGGCGATCGACGTCAATCTTGAGATCGTCCCCGTCCTCAACAAGATCGACCTGCCCGCCGCCGAGCCGGACCGCGTTCGGGCCCAGATTGAGGAGGTGATCGGCATCGACGCGTCGGAGGCGCTTGAGATCTCAGCCAAGACCGGCGTCGGAATCGACGAGGTGCTTGAAGCGATCGTCACGCGCCTTCCCGCCCCGAAGGGCGACGCCAAGGCGCCGCTGAAAGC
>DNZB01000071.1:1341-5169 GCA_003506635.1 Parvularcula sp. | reverse complement strand
CTTAAAAAAGGAACGCGCATCCGGCTGATGGGCACGGGCGCCGCCTACACGGTCGAGCAGATCGGCGTGCAGACGCCGAAGAAAATTCCGGTCGCGGAGCTAGGCCCGGGCGAGATCGGCTATATCACCGCCTCGATCAAGGAAGTCGCTGACACCCGCGTCGGCGACACCGTGACGGAGGACCGCAACCCGACGGCATCGGCCCTGCCCGGATTCAAGCCGGCGCAGCCCGTCGTCTTCTGCGGTATTTTCCCGGTCGACGCCGCCGAGTTCGAAGATCTGCGCGAGGCGATGGCGAAACTGCGCCTTAACGACGCCTCGTTCATGTTCGAGATGGAGACCTCGGCCGCGCTCGGCTTCGGCTTCCGCTGCGGGTTTCTCGGCCTCCTTCACCTCGAAATCATCCGCGAGCGGCTGGAGCGCGAATTCAACATCGACCTCATCACCACCGCGCCGTCCGTCAACTACAAGGTCTTCACGACCAACGGCGAGGCGTCGGAACTGCACAACCCCGCCGACATGCCGGATCCGGCGCGCATCGACCACATGGAAGAACCGTGGATCCGCGCAACGATCATGACGCCCGACGATTATCTCGGCGGCATCTTGAAACTCTGCGAGGAGCGGCGCGGGATCCAGCAGGAGCTGACCTACGCCGGATCGCGCGCGATGGTCGTTTATGAATTGCCGCTGAACGAGGTCGTGTTCGATTTCTATGACCGGCTGAAGTCGATCTCGAAAGGCTACGCCAGCTTCGACTACCAGATCATCGACTATCGCGCCGGCGATCTCGTGAAGATGCAGATACTCGTCAATGACGAGCCGGTCGACGCGCTTTCGATCATCGTCCACCGCGAGAAGGCGGAGCTGCGCGGGCGCGCGATGTGCGAGAAACTGAAGGACCTTATTCCGCGCCACATGTTCAAGATCCCGATCCAGGCGGCGATCGGCGGGCGCGTCATCGCGCGCGAGACGATCTCGGCGCTCCGGAAAGACGTCACCGCGAAGTGCTATGGCGGCGATGCGACGCGCAAGCGAAAGCTCCTCGAAAAGCAGAAAGAGGGGAAGAAGAAAATGCGCCAGTTCGGCCGCGTCGACATCCCGCAGGAAGCCTTCATCAAGGCGCTGAAGATCGACGGGTGAACTAGCGTCCGATTGCCGGGGGCGCCTCCGCGTAATTCCGTTAGCGATCTTCACGTCCTCCGCCGACACCTCGACCTTGTCGCGGAGCCTTGAGAAATCCACGCCGATCTCGTCCATCGATCTCGATGAGGTCCATCGCGGCCTCGCCGCGGTCAGCCGCCGGTACGTCTAAGGCGCCTTCCGTCGCCGGCGCTTCGAAGTGAGCGGCGCTTCCAAGACTCGGTCGATAAGTCGATGTGGAAGCCGCGCGGGCGGCCATCGCCTCTTGGCGCCGCCGGGAGGGACCGCGCCAGCGCGCCTTACGAACCTTGCCGATTGACACCATGCCAACTGGTTGGTATGTGTGCTCCATGGCCGTGACCGCCCGCGAAAAACTGCTCGACGCCGCCCTCGGGGTGATCCGGGCGCAGGGTTACGCCGGGACGAGCGTTGACGAGCTCTGCGCGCGGGCAGGGGTCACGAAGGGGGCCTTCTTCCACCATTTCAGATCGAAGGACGCGCTCGCCGTCGCCGCCGCGGACCACTGGTCGGCGACGACCTCGGCGCTATTCGCGGGCGCCGATTACCACCGGCATGAAGACCCGCTCGATCGCCTCATCGCCTATGTCGACTTCCGGAAGGACCTTATCCGCGGATCGATTCCCGAATTCACCTGTCTTGTCGGGACCATGGTGCAAGAAGCTTTTGGCGCCTCTGACGAAATTCGCGAGGCGTGCCGCCGCTCGATCGAAGGCCATGCTGAAACGCTTGAGGCCGACTTCGCCGCCGCGCTTGTAAGATATAACGTACGCGGCGCGACGGCGAAAAGCCTCGCGCTATACACGCAGGCCGCGCTGCAGGGCGCGTTCATCCTCGCCAAGGCGGCGAACGATGCGAGCGTTGCGATCGACTGCATCGGCCATCTGAAGACATACGTGATGCTGCTGTTCGGAAGAAGGGATTGCTCGATATGAAAACGCATTTTGTCGGTAAAATGGACGACCTGACGCTCCTCCTCGATGTCACGCTTGATGCGCCGCGGGCGAGCGTCTGGCGGTGCTGGACAGAAACAGAGCTTCTCAAAGCCTGGCATTGCCCGAAGCCCTGGCGGGTCGAAGCCGCCGATCTCGCGCCGCGCCCCGGCGGGCGCTTTAATGCGGTGTTCGCCGGCCCGAACGGAGAACGCCATGACCATAAGGGAATGTATCTCGTCGTCGACACCCTGTCGCGCCTCATCTTTACTGATGCGTATACGGAAGGATTTATACCGGCCGAGAAGCATTTCATGACCGGTTTCGCCGAGTTCTCGGACGACGGCGCCGGCAAAACCCGCATGGCGTGGGGCGCGCGTCACAAAAACCGCGAGGACCTCGATCAGCATCTCGAAATGGGTTTCGAAGAGGGCTGGCGAAGCGCGGCGCAGCAGCTTGAAGACGCCGCGCGCGGCGTCGACCCGAACGGCGCGCACCCCGGCGCGACGCCGCTCGCCCCGCATCTCGTCGTCGACGGCGCCGCGGAGGCGATCAGGTTCTACGGCGAGGCGTTCGGCGCGGCGGAATATCTCCGCCTGCCCGGCGCGAACGGTCGCCTGATGCATGCGGGCGTGACGCTCAACGGCGCGGTGGTCATGCTGGTCGATGAAAATCCCGCCTGGGGAATCGCCAGCCCGAAGACGCTCAAAGGCACGCCGGTGACGTTGCATCTCGCCGTCGCCGACGCCGATGCGGCGATCGCGCGCGCCGCCGCGGCAGGGGCAAGCGTCGTCATGCCTGCGACCGACATGTTCTGGGGCGACCGTTACGGCATGGTCGAAGACCCGTTCGGCCATCGTTGGTCGATCGCTTCGCCGCGCGCCGCGCTTACCGCCGCCGAAATGCAGGCCGCCGCCGCGAAGGCGATGCCCGAATTCGCGACGGGAGCGTAAGTCATGACGATCACCCAACGCATCTCCACCTGCCTCTGGTACGATCGCGACGGCGAGGACGCGGCGAGATTTTATGTCTCGCTGTTCCCGAATTCAAAGATCATCAGCGTCAATCGCTATGGCGAGGGGCAGATGCTCCCTGCGGGCGTTGCGATGTTGACGCGCTTTTCCCTCGACGGAACGGAATTTGCGGCGCTGAATGGCGGCCCGCATTACAAATTGACGGAGGCCGCATCGCTCGTCGCTTTGTGCGAGGACCAGAAGGAGATCGACCGACTCTGGGACGCGCTGACGGCGAATGGCGGCCGGGAAAGTCAGTGCGGCTGGCTGAAGGATCGCTTCGGCCTGTCGTGGCAGATTATTCCGGAGGGGATCGACAAGATGATGCGCGATCCCGAGAACGGCGCGCGCGTCTTCGCGGCGATCATGCCGATGCGCAAGATCGACATCGCCAAGCTGAAAGCGGTCTGCAACTGAAGGAGATGAATGATGACTTATGTCGACGGGTTTGTCGCGGCGGCGCCGACGGCCTCGCGCGAGAGCTATCAGGACCATGTCAGGACGTTGGGTAAGGTCTTCAGGGAATGCGGCGCGCTGCGCGTCGTCGATTGCTGGGGCGACGACGTGCCGGACGGCAAGCTCACCTCCTTCCCGATGGCGGTGAAAAAGGCGGCCGATGAAACGGTGGTGTTCGGCTGGATCGAATGGCCCTCGCGCGCCGCGCGCGACGCCGGGTTCGAAAAGGCGATCAAAGATGCGCGGCTTGCGGCGGCTAATCCGCC
>DNZB01000071.1:0-1014 GCA_003506635.1 Parvularcula sp. | reverse complement strand
TCCTGAGCGGCGAAACGGACGGCGCGCCATGCCGATCACGGTCACTGCATTTGAACGCGCCCCTGACGGCGGCAAGGCGCTGGCCCGCGATATGCCCGTGCGCTGGGCGCTGGAAGAAGCGGGCGCGCCCTACAGCGTGCGCCGCGTCTCCTTCGACGCGATGAAGGAGCCTGAGCACAAGGCGCGTCAGCCGTTCGGGCAGATTCCGGCCTATGAGGAGGGCGATGTTGTCCTTTTTGAGTCCGGCGCAATCGTCCTGCATATCGCCGAACGGTACGGCGTGCTTCTGCCTGATGGCGCGACCGGCCGCGCCCGCGCGACCGCGTGGATGTTCGCGGCGGTCAATACTATAGAACCGCCGATTTTCGAGCGTAGTCTCGCCGCCGTGCTGGAGCGAAATGAGCCCTGGTACGAGCCGCGCCGCCAGATGCTGGAGGCGCGCATCCGTTCGCGGCTCGGCGACCTTGCTGCTGCGCTTGGCGGCGCGCAATGGCTTGAAGGCGCGTTCAGCGCCGGTGACCTCTTGATGGTGTCTGTCCTGCGCCGATTACACGGAACCGGACTGCTCGAAGAGTCGCCAGCGATCGCCGCCTATGTTGCGCGCGGCGAAGCGCGGCCAGCCTTCAAGGCCGCGTTTGAAGCGCAATTCTAGCGCCGCGCGCGCCAGACGTCGTGGCGCACGACGCTGCGCCCGATCGGCCAGAGCGCGAAGCCGGCGAGCTTCAGATGCGCCCACGCGAACGGGATGCCGACAAGCGTGATCGCGAGGACGATCGCCGCCAGCACATGGCCGAGCGCCAGCCACCAGCCGGCGAACAGGAACCAGACGATATTGCCGAGGAACCCGAGCGGGCCGGTGCCGATGTCCTCGCCATAGAGCCGGTCGCGCGCCTCGGAGCGCACGCCGAAAGGCCACAGCGTGTAAACGCCGTTGTCGAAAGCGGCCCGCGCGAAGGGGATGCCGATGATTGTCACGATCATGACGAGGCTGGCGACGAACCAGCCGAACGCCGC
>DNZB01000367.1:3019-3757 GCA_003506635.1 Parvularcula sp. | reverse complement strand
CTTCATCTGCGATAGCCCTGCCCCGCGCCGGGGCGCCGGTCGTTCAGGAAATGGCCCCCAAGGGTGACGGCTATCGAGATCCGGGGGGCGCGGCGCGGCGTGACGGGCGTCTGAACGATTTGTACACGGACGAAGGGGGCCGCGCGCCTTCACGCCGCCGCCCTGCCGTTGGCGTCACGCGCCGCCGGGGTTGTTCCGCTCTTCCGCCTCTTCAAGTTCGCGGCGAAGTTTTTCGACGTCCTTTTCGTCGACGAGCGGATCGTCGCGCCTTGTCCAGGAGGGTTCGGCGCCGGGGCCGATGAGATCCGGCCGGCTTGCGCTGCCGGGATCGGGCGCGATGCCGGCGTTCGCCGTGGCGCCTGCCTGGCCGCGCCGGAAATCTTCAAGGTCCTGTTGCCGCGCGCGATCGTTCGCGGCGCGGGCCAGATCGGTTCCATAGCGAACATCGTCGCCTGAAAAATCGCCGTCCTCGCGCTTTGATCGCAAGATCGCGGCGGCCTTCGAAAAGTCCTCGCCAGAGGCGCCCGGACGCCAGCCCGAGCGGATTTCGGTGCGGCCGGCGCATTCGGCCGCCTTTTCCTTGTCCTCGAACTCTTCCGGGCAGAAAATCGCCATTACGCCGGAGGAGCCGGGTTTGGCCGGCGTATCGCCTTTCGGCAGATCGACTTGCGGAAGCGTGAACCGGCGCCCGGAGAACACCGGCGCTTCATCGAAGCTGTCATCGCCCGCTGTTTTTGC
>DNZB01000367.1:2397-2698 GCA_003506635.1 Parvularcula sp. | reverse complement strand
CGCCGGCCGCGCGCTCGCCGGCGCCTTTCTCGTCTTCATCCTGTTCGTCGCCGGCGTCTTTCCCGGCGCGCGCCTCGCGCGCTTCAGGTTCGACGGAAAGGAGCGGATCGGCGTCGGCGGCCGGCGCCTGTTCGCCCTCGACGACGATGTCGCCCGGGCGCTCCTCCTGTTCCGGCGCGGTCGCCGCGGGCGCCGGCTCGTCCGGGATGAGCGGCGCGTTCTCGACGTCGGATGGGCGCGTGAAGGCGGGTTCCGGCGTCAGGTCGAGCGGCGGAGGCTCTGGTTCGGGTTCGGGTTCGGG
>DNZB01000367.1:0-2136 GCA_003506635.1 Parvularcula sp. | reverse complement strand
GGTTCGGGTTCGGGTTCGGGCTCTTTCGGTTTGGGCTCGGGTTCGGGGACGGGCGCGGGCTCGGGTTCGGGCAGGACTTCAGGCTCCGGCACGGGTTCGGGTTCTGGCTCCGGTGCGATTTCGGGATCGCGAAGGTCCGGCACGGCGGCGGGCGGCAAATCGACATAGACGACCGAGATCGATTCCGCCGGCTTGTTCGGCACAAAGATGTGGACGCGCCCGTAAACCGCAAGCAGCGTCAGGAGCGCGGCGTTGAGAAGAACAGCGCCTGCGACCGACGCGCGCCGGCGCCGCGCCGGCGTTTCGGCCAGAAACGCCGCAAAGCGCGTGATGTCGCGGTCGGCGCGCGCGAATTCCTTCAGCAGCCAGGCGGGCGTCGCACGTTCGAGAACGCCCGCGGCGCGCGGCGGAAAGGGCAAGCGGTCTTCACGCGCGAAGGCGACGCCGATGACGTCATTCGGCGCCAGCGCGCGCGGCGCCGTCAGCGTGCCGCCGTCACCCGGCGTATCGTCGTCGGTCAGGGTGTCTGTCGGCATTGATCCCGGAAGGCGCGACGCTTAAACGCGAGATTGAATGAAAGGAGCGGCGGCTCGTGAAAGTCCTGCTGGTCGGCGGCGGCGGTCGCGAACATGCTCTGGGATGGAAAATCGCGCAAAGCCCGCTCCTGACGCGGTTCTATCTAGCGCCGGGCAATCCGGGGCTCAATCGTCTCGGCGAAGCGCTCGCCCTTGCAGCCGATGACATTGACGGGATTGTGACGGCGGCCCGCGACAGGGGCGTCGATCTCGTCGTCGTCGGACCGGAAGCCCCGCTCGCCGCCGGTCTTGCTGATCGTCTCGCTGACGCCATGATTCCCTGTTTCGGGCCGAGCGCGGCGGCGGCCCGGCTTGAAGCGTCGAAATCCTTCATGAAGGAGGTTGCAGCGGCCGCCGGCGTCCCGACCGCGGCGTTCGCGCGCTTCACCGCGATGCACGAGGCGAAGGCGCATTTGAGGACTCTCGCGCCGCCTTATGTCCTCAAGGCCGACGGCCTTGCGGGCGGCAAGGGGGTCATCATCGCCGACACCCTGACCGAGGCGGACGCCGGCGTTGAGGCGATCATGGGGGGCGCGCTCGGAACCGCCGGCGCCGAAATCGTGATCGAGGAATTCCTCGACGGCGAGGAGGCGAGCTTTTTCGTCATATCGGACGGCGAACGCACCATCCCCCTCATCGCCGCGCAGGACCACAAGCGCGCCCATGACGGCGACAAGGGGCCGATGACCGGCGGCATGGGCGCATACGCCCCGGCGCCCGTCTTCACCGATACCGTCCGTGAACAGACGATGGCGCGCATCATCGAGCCGGCGATCGCCGAAATGCGCCGGCGCGGGACGCCCTTTCGCGGGGTCCTCTTCGCCGGGTTGATGATCACGCCCGAGGGACCAAAGCTGATCGAGTTCAACGTGCGCTTCGGCGATCCTGAATGTCAGGTGTTGATGCGGCTGCTCCAGTCGGACCTCTTGCCGGTTCTGCGCGACGCCGCGAAGGGCGCGCTCGTCCCTCGCCCGCTCGACTGGTCGAGCGGCGCCGCCGCCGCCGTGGTGATGGCGGCGAAGGGATATCCAGGCGCTTACGCAAGGGGATCGCAGATCAGGGGCCTTGACGCCGCGCAATGCGTCGGCGGCGTCATCGTCTTTCACGCCGGCACGGCGGAGGCCGACGGGGCGCTCTTCGCCGCCGGCGGGCGCGTGCTGACGGTGACGGGAGCGGGGCCGACGCTGCGCGACGCCGTTCAGCGCGCCTATGGCGGCGTCTTGTGCGTCGATTGGCCCGAAGGCCGTTGCCGCCGCGACATCGGCTGGCGCGCCTTGAAGTCGCTGATCTGAGGGGCCGCGCGATGAAATCGCCCGAACGCTGGACGAAGAACGCCCGGACGCTGACGGCGGGCGGGCGGCGCCTCGCTTACTGGACGAGCGCGGAGCGCGATGAAGACAGGCCCTGGCTTCTCCTCATTCACGGCTATCCGACGTCGTCCTTTGACTGGTCATTCCTCTGGGACGGATTGCGCCCGCATTTCCGCCTCGCCGCGATGGACATGCTCGGCTTCGGGCTTTCGGAAAAGCCGCGCGACGTCGGCTATGCGATCGCGATGCAG
>DNZB01000363.1 GCA_003506635.1 Parvularcula sp. | reverse complement strand
GAGCCTTGCGAATGATTTCGCCGCCGCGCCTTGCGCTGAGCTTGTCGTCGCCGACGGCGCCGGCGCGCGTGAGGACTGGCGGGCGGCGCTCGCGGCATTGCCGCCGGCGACAAAACTCTCGCGCCACGCCGCAACCGCATTCGATTCGCGCGCGGGCGAACGGCGCTTGAGGGACGCGCTCGGCGTCGCGGCGACGGACGCCTTCGGCGATTTCAGCCGTGCGGAATTCGCCGCGCTCGGCGGCCTCCTCGCCTATGTCGAATTGACGCAGGCGGGGCGCATGCCCGCGCTGCAGGCGCCAAAGCGTACCCTGCGGGGCGCCCACATGGCGATCGACCAGGCGACGCGCGTGTCGCTTGAACTTTTGAAAGCGCAGTCGGGCGCGCGCGAGGGATCGCTACTTGGCTCCGTCGATCGCACGGTGACGGGGGCCGGCGCGCGCCTTCTCGCCCAGCGTTTGTCGGCGCCGCTGACCGAACCGCAAGCGATCAATGCGCGGCTGGACGCCGTCAGTTTTTTCGCTGCGAACGACCGCCTGCGCGACGCGGTTCGCGAGCGCCTTCGCGGCATGCCGGATCTTGCGCGCGCGCTGTCGCGCTTGTCGCTCGATCGCGGCGGTCCGCGCGATCTCGCCGCGATCGGCGAAGGGTTGAAACGCGCGCGCGCGCTCGCCGGCGATCTTTCGCGTGAAACCCCGCCGCGCGAAGTTGAAGCGGCGGCGGGCGCGCTTGAAGCGCGGGCGGGCGGCGGGTTTTCCGAGCTGGTGCGCCTTCTGTCGGAAGCGCTCGTCGAATCGCCGCCGGTGCTGGCGCGCGACGGCGGCTTCGTCGCGAAGGGATTTGATCCGGGGCTCGACGCGGCGACGTCGCTTCGCGATGAATCGCGCCGCGTCATTGCAGGGCTCGAATCCGGCTATCGCGAGGAAACCGGCGTCCGGACGCTGCGCATCAAGCACAACAACATCCTCGGCTATTTCATTGAAACGCCGCCTTCAGCGGGTGACGCGCTGATGGCGCCGGCGATGAAGGCGCGCTTCATTCACCGTCAGACGATCGCCAGCGCCGTCCGCTTCACGACAACCGAGCTCGCCGATCTCGACAGCCGCATCGCCCGCGCGCGTGACGAGGCGCTGGCGCGGGAGCTGGAGATCCACCGGCGCCTTGCGGGCGCCGTCATGGAGCGCAGCGCCGATATCGCCGCGGCCGCGCGCGCCTGCGCGGAAATCGACGTTGCGGCGTCCTTCGCGACACTGGCGGCGGAGGAAGACTATGTCTGTCCGCTGATCGACGACTCGCTCGCGTTCGATATCAGGGCCGGGCGCCATCCGGTCGTCGATGCAGGCCTTCGCCGAAGCGGGGCGCAGCGCTTCGTCGCCAATGATTGTGCGCTGAGCGAGGGGAGTAAGACGCAGCTGTGGCTTGTTACGGGCCCGAACATGGCCGGAAAGTCGACATTCCTCCGGCAGAACGCGCTCATCGCGATCCTTGCGCAGGCCGGCGGCTTCGTTCCGGCGCGCGCGGCGCATCTCGGCGTCGCCGACCGGGTCTTCAGCCGCGTCGGGGCGAGCGATGATATCGCGCGCGGACGCTCGACCTTCATGGTCGAAATGGTCGAAACGGCGGCGATCCTCAATCAGGCGAGCGAGAGGTCGCTGGTCGTGCTCGACGAAATCGGGCGCGGCACCTCGACCTTTGACGGGTTGTCGATCGCCTGGGCGGCCGTTGAACATCTCCATGACCGTTCACGCTGCCGCGGGCTCTTCGCGACGCATTATCACGAGTTGACGGCGCTATCGGCGCGCCTGCCGCGTCTTTGCAACGTGTCGATGCGCGTCAAGGAATTCAAAGGGTCAGTTGTCTTCCTGCATGAAGTGGCGCAAGGGCCGGCGGACCGCTCTTACGGCGTCGCGGTCGCGCGCCTCGCCGGCCTCCCGCCCTCGGTCGTTGCGCGGGCGAATGAGATTTTGCGGCTCCTCGAAAAAGACGGACGCCGCAACGTGACGGTCGAAGATCTCCCGCTCTTTTCCGCGACCCCGGCGCCGGCGCCAGCGCCGGAAGCCGATCTGCTCGCCGAGGCGCTCGCCGCGCTCAATCCCGACGAAATGTCGCCGAAGGAAGCGCTGGCGGCGCTCTATCAATTGAAATCGCTCGTCAAAGCTGATTGATATCGCCGCGCCGGAGGGCATGGCCGGCGACGCTGGCGAATGTGAAGTGCGAGGGCGCCGTTGAGCGAAGCGGGCGGCATATTGAAGGCCGGCGAGATGGCGGGCCGGCTCGCCGAAGCGCTGGAGCGCGAACGCTCAGGCAAGAGCTTCGGCGCGGCGGGCGCTGTGCTGAAGAAATCATGGGCCGAGGCGCGCAAGGCGGCGCTCGCCCAGTACGCGCGCGGCGATGCGCTGACGGAAAAACTCTCGTCGGTGATGGACGAGGCGATCGTCACGCTCGCCGCCGGGGCGCTCGCGCTCGCCGGTCAGAAGGGAAAGCTCGCGATCGTCGCGACCGGCGGCTATGGCCGACGGCAGCTCGCGCCGCTTTCCGATATCGACCTTCTGATTCTCCATGCCGGCGTCGGCGACGAGGCGCTCAAAGCGGCTGTCAACGCGCTTCTTTATCCCTTGTGGGACGCAGGGCTCATCGTCGGTCATGCCGCGCACACGCCCGCAAGCGCGGCGCGCTTCGCCGAGACCGACATGACGGCGATGACGGCGTTCCTTGACGCGCGCCTCGTCGCCGGGGACACTAGGCTTTTCAAGGACTTCACCGGTCGTTTCGATATCCTCCGCTGGCGGATGAAGTCGAAATTCCTGAAGGCCAAGCGCGATGAGCAGGAAGCCCGCCATGACCTTTCAGCGCAGTCGCGTTATCTCGCCGAGCCGGACCTGAAGGAGGGCAAGGGCGGTCTCCGCGACATCCATGTCATCGGCTGGCTTCACCGCGCGCTTTATGGAAAGCCGCTGAGCGCGGCGTCGCGGCGCGGCGGCATTTTCCGGCCCGAGGATATCGCCTCGCTGAAACGCGCTGAGCGGTTCCTGCTTTCGGTGCGCGCGCATTTGCATGACATTCGCGGGCGCGCAGACGAACGCTTGACCTTCGACATCCAGCCGGCGCTCGCCGAACGGCTCGGCTACGCGGCGCGCGCCGATATTTCGGCGGCTGAGCGGATGATGAAGCATTATTTCGTCACGGCTGTCGAAATCGGGCGGCTGACCCGCATCTTCTGGGCGCGCGTCGAGGAGGAGAACGCGAAGCTTCTCGACCGCGCGCCGGCCGCGCTGCCCAGGGCGCTCAGCTCGGACGAGGCGGGCGCCGGCGTCAACCTCCGTATACGGACGGGGCGCCTTGATTTTTCCAGCGCGGCCGCCGCGGGCCGCAATCCTCTCGATCTTTTCCGTTATTTCCGCGCTTTCGCCAGGCGCCCTGACATCGACTTTCACCCGGATGCGCTGGCGCTGATCGCAAAAAGCGCCGTCAAAGTCACCAGCGAGGTTCGCCGCGATCCGGTCGTCGCCAAAATCTTCCTCGCCTCGATCGCGACGGCGAAAGACCCGGTGAAGCTTCTGCGCGTGATGTCTGAGACCGGACTCCTCGGGCGCTATATTCCGTCTTTTGGGCAGATCACCGGCCGCATTCAATACGGGCTCTACCGGCGCTTTTCGCTTGATGAGCACATCTTCCAGTCGATCGGCTATCTGACGAAGATCCGCCAGGGCGAGATGGCCGAAGACCATCCGATCGCGACCTCGATTCTCGACGCTCGAAAGGACGCCGCGCCCTTTTATGTCGCGGTTCTCCTCCACGAAGCGGGCTGGTCGCTGAAGGAGCGGACCGCCGACAACGCCGAAGCGCTCGTCACGCGCGTCGCGCGCCGCCTCGGCGCGTCGGAGGAGGAGGCGCGGCGCATCGCCTGGTGCGCGGCAAGGCCGCTGTTCATGGTGAGGATCGCCGAACGGCGCGATCTGTCGGAAATGAAGGCGATCGCGGCTTTCGCCGCGGAGGTCGGGTCGCAAGAGCGCCTCGATCTCCTCCTTGTGCTGACGGTCTGTCACTTGCGCGCGGTGTCGGAAGGCGCGTGGGACGAATGGACGCGCCGCCAGATCGCCGCGCTCTATCATGGCGCCAGCGCCTTTCTCGCAGGCGGCGAGGAAGCGCTGAGGGAAGCGATGGCCGCGCGCGCGAGCGCAAGCCGAAGGCAAGCGGAATCAGCGCTCGCCGACTGGCCGCGCGAGGAGCGGGCGGCCTTCGTCGGGCGTCTTTCCAATCAGTCGCTGACATTGATCGAACCGCACGTCTTTGCGCGCGCCGCGGACCTTGTGCGCAGCGCCGACAAGGCGGGCGTGGCGGCGTCGATCCGCGACGGCGCGATTGAAGCGATCGTTTACGCGCGCGACAGGGCGGGACTCCTTGCAGATCTCGCCGGCGCGATTGCGAGCGCCGGCGGCAATGTCAGGAGCGTGCACGCGATCACGCTCGAAGACGGGCGCGTCATCGACGCCTTTTCGATCCTGCAGCCGGAAGGCGCTGCGGCGGACGCGACCGGCGATTTCGTCCGCACCCTTCACGCGAACCTTCTCGCCGCGGCGAAATCGAAACCCGCGAGCGGCCCATCGGGCCTGCGCCGCATCGGCGATCGTCGGGTGATCTTCGAGGTTCCGGCCGACGTCCGGCTGGACAGTCAGGCGTCGGACGCGGCTCTCGTCGTCGAGACGGAAGGCCGCGACCGCCCCGGCCTCCTCTACAGCCTCACTTCGGCGATCGCCGATCTTGGCCTCACCATTCGCTCGGCGCATATCGCGACCTATGGCGAGCGCGCGGTCGACGCCTTCTACCTGCAGGACGAGAAGGGCCGCAAAATCGACGACATGCGCGTCCACCTTGCGATCCGGAAGAAACTCCTCGCCGTCTTGACCGAACCGCAAGCCGCGCGCGTTAAAGCGGCGGTTTAACGGCCGCGCGAACGCTGCTAGTGCGCCGGATGCGCCCGCGCCGCTTCATCCTGAGGGCTCCTTCGTCTTCGTCCTTCGTGACGCGCGCAAATGAGGGCGCGCTCCTCAGGATGAAGACGAAGAAGCGTCACGAAGGACGATGCGGCGTGGGCGATCTTAAGCTTCAGGTCATCAAATCGGCGGAATGTCCGCCGATCTTTCCACGGCGTTCATGAGCGGCAATCTCTTCAAATCCCTGGCGACCGTGTCGGGGCTGACCCTTGTCAGCCGCGTCATGGGCTTTGCGCGGCAAGTGCTTGTCGCAGGGGTGATCGGCGCCGGCGGCAATCCGGTGGCGGATGCGTTCTGGGCGGCGTTCCGCCTGCCGAACATGTTCCGGCGCCTGTTCGCGGAGGGCGCGTTCCAGGCCGCCTTCGTACCGCTGTTTCAGGGGCGCCTTGTCAGCGAAGACAAGGCGGCGGCGAAGCAGTTCGCAGAGGAGGTGATGGCCTTCCTGCTCTGCATCCTTCTCGGCCTCACCGTGCTTGTTGAAATTTTCGCGCCGCTCGCCGTTCACGGCGTTGCTTCGGGCTTTGCGGACGATGCCGAGAAATTCGATCTCACGACGCTCTATCTGCGCATCATGTTCCCCTATCTCGCCTGCATGTCGATGGTGGGGCTTCTCTCCGGCGTCTTGAACTCGCTCGACAAATTCATGGCCTATGCGGCAGCGCCGCTCATCTTGAATTTCTGTCAGATCGCCGCGATCGTTCTGACCGCGGACGGAACGCTCGAAGTATCCGGCGAAGCGCTCGCCTGGGGCACCGCCGTCAGCGGTTTCCTGCAATTGGCGCTCCTCGTCTGGGGCGCGCGCCGTCAGGGGTATTGGCTTCGCCTCCGGATTCCGAAGCTGACGCCGGGTGTAAAACGCCTTCTCGTACTCGGCGGGCCAGGCTTTCTTTCGGCCGGCGCGACGCAAATCAACGTCATCATCGGCACCAACATCGCCTCGCAGGAGCCGGGCGCGGTTTCCTGGCTGATGAACGCCGACCAGCTGTACCAGTTGCCGCTCGCCGTGATCGGCACGGCGCTCGGCGTCGTCCTCTTGCCGATGCTCTCCCGTCGCGTGAAGGAGGGGGACGAAGCGGGCGCGATGCATGCGGTCAACCGCTCGATCGAACTTTCCTCGGTGCTGGTCCTTCCCGCCGCCGCGGCGTTCATCGTCATGTCGATGCAGATCATCGATGCGCTGTTCCGCGGCTTCGCGACCGACGCGCTGTCGCTCTTCGGCGGGCGCACGTCGGCCTTCACCGCCGACGACGTCAAATGGACCGGCTGGGCGCTGGCGATTTACGGCTGGGGCTTGCCGGCGTTCGTCTGGCAGCGGATTTTCGCCCCGGCCTTTTTTGCGCGCGAGGATACAAGGGCGCCGATGAATTACGCGCTGATTTCGATCGGGGTGAACACCGGACTTTCGCTCATGCTCTTCCCCGTCTTCGGTTTCCTCGCGGTCGCATTCGCCACCGTTTTCGCTGCATGGCTGCAGCTTATTCAGCTCGGCTGGTCGCTCTGGCGGCGCGGCCAGTTCAAGCCGGACCCGCGTCTCAAGGAGCGGTTCCCGCGCATCGCGCTCGCCACGCTCGCGCTCGCGGCGACGGTGGTCTTTGCGCTCCAGCACACGACGTTCCTCGCAGGCTTTGTCTTCGATCGCGAATGGGTCGTCATCTTCCTGATCGCCGGGCTCGGCGTCGCGCTTTACGGCGCGCTTCTCCTCGGCCTTGGCGGGGTGAAGCTCTCCGACTACAAGGCCTATGGTCGCAAGCGCGACGTTTTTTAATCCTTCCATCAGGGAACGACGCATGACCGGCTACAAGGGACCCGAACGGGTGTTTTCGGGCATCCAGCCGACCGGGACCATGCATCTCGGCAATTATCTCGGTGCGATCCGGAAATTCGTCGATTTGCAGACGCAGCATGATTGCATCTATTGCGTGGTCGATCTGCACGCGATCACCGTCTGGCAGGATCCGAAAAAGCTCCGGCCCCAGACGTATCACATCGCTGCGGCGATGCTTGCGGCGGGCGTCGATCCAAAGCGCGCGATCGTGTTCAACCAGTCGGCGGTCCCCGAACACGCCGAGCTCGCCTGGGTCTTCAATTGCGTTGCGCGTCTTGGCTGGCTCGACCGCATGACGCAGTTCAAGGACAAGGCCGGCAAAGACAAGGAACGCGCATCAATCGGGCTTTACACCTACCCGGTGCTGCAGGCCGCCGACATTCTCGTCTACAAGGCGACGCATGTGCCGGTCGGCGAGGACCAGAAACAGCATCTCGAACTCTCGCGCGACATCGCCGCGAAATTCAATCGTGAGTTCGGCGCCGAGGATTTCTTCCCGCTTCCCGAACCCTTGATCAAGGGGCCGGGCGCGCGCGTCATGTCGCTGCGCGACGGCGCTGCGAAAATGTCGAAATCCGATGCGTCTGAGCAGGCGACGATCTATCTCGCCGACAGCGCCGATGCGATCGCGAAAAAGATCAAGCGCGCGAAAACCGATCCGGAGCCGCTGCCGGATTCGGCGAAGGATCTCGAAGCGCGCCCCGAGGCGGCGAACCTCGTCAGCATTTACGGCGCCTTGTCTGGCAAGTCCGACGCTGAGGTTATCGCTGAGTTCGGCGGCAAGGGTTTCGGCGTCTTCAAGCCCGCGCTCGCTGATCTCGTCATTGAAAAAATCGCGCCAATCGGCGTGGAGCTGCGGCGGCTTGAAGCCGATCCCGGCTATCTCGGCAGCGTCCTGGCCGACGGTGCGTCGCGCGCGCGCGCGATCGCCGGACCCATTATGGCCGAAGTCCGGAACATCGTCGGCTTCGCAGGTTGAAAGCGCGGCCCGCATTCCGCCGTGCTCCGGGCGCGGTTCATCGCAAGCGCCGGTTTTGCCGGGGCGGCGGCGCTTGATATGATTTCCCGGTGGGTAGAGAGGGTAAGTCATGCGCAGTCACCTGACCGCCTTCGGCCTTGGCGCCGGCCTTGTCCTGCTCGCGGGCGGCGTGCTCGCGGTCGTCGGCCCGCGTTTCATCGAAATCGACGGCGATGAAGACGGCGTCAGCGTCGCCAATCTCGAAGATGGCGACAGCGGCTCCTTCCAGCTCCAGGACGGCAAGCGCGCCGTCGCCGCGAAATGGACAGGCGATTTTCTGTTCGCGGCCGATGCGCGCTCGCTGACCTCGCTTTCGAAGTCGCTCGAAGTCGAGGTGAAGGAAGGCGATCTTCTGAGGAAGGCGGTTTTTGAAAACAGGGATGGAAAGGTCGCCGTCTCCGCCTTCAAGGACGATACGGCGCTTTCGGGCGCCGAGGCCGATGCGGAAGCCGCCGCGCTCTTGCAGACCTTTGCGCGCTCGTCCGGCGTCAACGCCGGGCAGCGTCTGAAAGCGATCATCGCGGAGGGCGGCAAGGCGGCGGCGGTCGCCGAGATCGGCGCCCTGACCGGCGGCCATGCGGCGGGCGCTTATATCGGCGCGCTCGCCGAATCGGCGACGCTTGACGATGACGATGTTGAAATCCTGTCGCGCGGCGTTGCGAAGCTCACCAGCGACTACGCCAAGCGGCAGGCGCTCGCGGCGCTCCTTGAAAACCAGAAGCTTGGGCAGGCGGGACTGCAATCAGTTCTGACGGCCGCAAGGACGATCGAGAGCGATCACGAAGTGCGCCTTATTATCGAGGCGCTCTCCGAAAGCGGGATGTCGAGCGCGAGCGCCGCGGCGGCGACCGCGCTGATCGCCGATATCAATAGCGATCACGAAATCCGCCTCGCGGTCGAGGCTTTGACCGGGTCGAAGGCGCTTGACGGCGCGTCCGCGGCGCGCGCGGTCGCTGCGGCGGTCGCCGCCATCGAGGGCGATTATGAAAAGCGCCTTGTCATCGAGGCGGCGGCGACGCGCCTTGGCGAAGCTGACATGGCGGGGGCGGCGATCGGCGCGGCCGGCGCCATCAAGGGCGCGCATGAGCGTCGCCTCGCGATTGAAACGATCGCCGAGAATCTCGAAACTGGCTCCGCCGACTGGCTGGCGCTGATCGCGCTCGCAGCAGCGATCGACGGCGATCATGAACGCCGCCTTGCGGTTGAAGCGCTGGCCGGGCACGCGCCGAGAAACGCGGAAACAAAGGCCGCGCTCGCTGCTGCCGCGGCCTCAATCGGGTCGGACCATGATCGGCGACTCGCGCAAGACGCGCTGGAGTAATGCGTCCGCCCCGAGCCCCTGAGCCACTCGCTGACGCGCGGCCGCTTTCGTCGAAAATCCAGCGATGTCAGAGGGAGGCGAGCTGCGATTCGCTGACGACCCGCTCGAACGGCTCCTGGTCGTTTTTGATGCGGTATTGCAGCTTGCCCCCGGCGGCGGGCGGCAGCGCGGCGGTCACCTTGTAGGCGACGCCGTGCTTGAACCACATGCCGGAGGTTGAAACGACCTTGACCGGATCGCCGACTGAAAAGCGGTGCCGCTCGACCGGCGCCGGTTCGCGCACGACGATCGGGTCAATGCGCGGGCCGGCGAATTTCGCGGGCGCCGCTTTTTTGTGACGCGCGGCGGCCGCGGCGATGAGCTCGCGCCGCTTGTCCGGGTCGAAGGAGACGCCCCGCCCCTGGCTCGCGGCTTTAAGGCCGGCGATTTTCTTCACCTCGACGGCCTTCACCGCGAGCGGCGCGGCCTTGGCGGGTTGAGCCTTGACCGGGACCGGCGGCGCCGCCGGCTTTGCCGCGGCCTTGGCCGGCGCAAGAGTCGTCGCCGCCGGCTTCGCGGCGGGCTTCGCAACGATCGTCGCCTTGGCGGCGGGCTTTGCGACGGCTTTCGCCGCGGCCTTCGGCGCAGCCGACTTTTTCGGCGCGACCGCCTTCGGCGGGGCAAGTTTTGGGGCCGGCGCCTTCGTCGGCGCCGCTTTTTTCAAAACAGTCTTCGCCGCCGGCTTTGCGGCCGTCTTGTTCTTGGCGGCCGGCTTTTTTGCCGCCGCGGTCTTCGTCGCCATAGTCTGCTCCGTCGCGATCCCGCGAGAGGTGCGCCAAGCCTTGACCGGCCCAGCATGGTTAATGCCCGGTTATCGACGCCACTATACAGCGGAGGCGGGCCGTGCCCAAAGGGCTTGGCATGTCAGACGCTACATGGGCCGAAATTGCTAAAAAGGCAAGAGGCCCGAACGTCGCGGAAGGTAAAAACCCCTTGATTTTCCATGATTTATGGAAAGAAGTAAAAGATATTTGACATTGGGCTGATCGACCTCTAATGTAAAAGATGTTGTACATAACGGGAGGGTTTATGGGTGGAATCACACAAGCCGAAGCGAAAGCCTGGGCCTCGCTCGCTGCGCTGTGCGCGATCTTTTTCTGGTTCCAGATGCGCATGATGGACGGCTGGGCAATCGTCGATCAGTCCGCGCGGGATCTGCTCAGCGTTTATGTCGTGGTGTTGGCGATGACGACGATCGCCGGGATCGTCATCGGATCGATCGGCGCGCGCAAGGGCGGCGGCCGCATCGAGGCGGACGAGCGCGACCTGGCGATCGAAGCGCGCGCCAACCAGAATGAGCGCTTCTTCATCATCGCAGCGATCAACGTTCTGATCTGGCAAGCGCTGATGGAGGGCGCATTCGCCGGACATGCCTTGCCGCGGATCGACCTCGGTCGCCTGTCGACGCTTTTCTTCCTTCTTTTCGCCGTCCTGTTCGGCGGGGAAATCGTGAAGCGGCTTTCGACAATCTGGCTTTACCGAACCCAAGCCGGGCGCGGCTGACCGGGTGAGCGGGGCGAAAACCAGGGGACAGGTGGTGAACGAGATCCGCGCGCTGCGAACCGCGCGCGGCCTCACCCAGCAAATGCTCGCCGACGCCGCCGGCGCCACGCGCCAGACGATCATCGCGGTCGAGGCGGGAAAATATTCGCCCTCCCTTGAACTCGCCTTCCGGATCGCGCGCGTGCTGGGGACCCCGTTCGAAGAGGTGTTCGCCTACCGGGACGGTTAACTGAACAGCGGCTCATATTTCGCAACGACCGCGCCAAGATTGATCTCGTTCAGGAAGGT
>DNZB01000251.1:20284-27871 GCA_003506635.1 Parvularcula sp. | reverse complement strand
AGGATGAACGACGTCAGGTCCCGGATCGATTGCGCGGTCTTTGACTTGGCGCCGACTTGCACGATCGGCGCGGCGTTGGTCGCCGCCGTATGGAAGAGCTGCGGCTCCCAGCCGAACACCATCGCCGGCTTCAACCCGACATGCTCTTCATACTGCTGCGGCTGCACCGAGGAGAGCTTGGCGTCGAACTGGTTGATGACGAGGATCGGCGGCGAGTCGTTCGGCCGCGAGCCTGAGATGATGTCGACGAGATTTTTGGTGTTGCGGAACGAAGCGAGGTCCGCCGTCGCCGTGATGACGATGTGATCGGCCGACTGCAGAAGGCGCTTCGACCAGCCGGTCCATACATGCGGCACGTCGACGATGATCGTGGGCGCGGCGCCCCGGACGACGTCGATGACCGTTTCGAACGCCTGATCGTCGATGTCGTAGTCGCGATCAAGAAGGTTCGGCGCGGTGAAGAGGCTGAGGCGCTCCGTATGTTTTTGCAGCAGGCGGTCGAGCAGCACGTCGTCAAGACGCTCGGGCGAGCTCAAGGCTTCTATGAGGCCCGACGTCGGGTCCTGTTCGAAATCGAGGCTCGCCGTGCCGAACGGCAGGTCGAGGTCGAGAATGACCGTGTCGCTCTGCATTTCCTCGGCGGCGCACCACGCGACATTATGCGCGAGCGTCGAGGAGCCCGAGCCGCCGCGCGCGCCGACGAAGGCGATCGTCTTGCCGATCGGCGGCGCAGCAGGATCGATGTAGAGAGTCGCAATCGACTTGATGATCTGCAGCGGCGATTTCGGCCGCACGATATAATCGCTGATGCCCTGCCGCATCAGCTCGCGGAAGAGGCCGATGTCGTTGGCGCGGCCGATCACGATGACTTTTGTCGACGGATCGCAGACTTCCGCGAGTTCGCCGAGCTGCGCGAAGAGCGACTCCCCGCCGTCGAGCGCCTCGATGATGATGAGGTTCGGCGTCGAGGCCGACTGGAAGTGATCGACCGCCTTCGGCAGCCCCCCCATGTGCATCGTCATGTGCGTCTTTGAGAGGCGCCGGTCGACGGCGGCGCGTTCGAGCAGGGCCGTCGTTTCCGGCGTCTCGCAAAAAGCGTGAATCGAGATGCGCGGAACGGGACGATGGTCATCGTCGTTCGATCCGTACTCGGACACCTCGTCTTCAAGCTCGGCGACGTCCTGGGGCCGCGACACCGCGATCGCCGTCGCGACGAGCGGCGCGTCGGGCGCCCTTTTGCTCTCGCCGGGCTTCCTGACGGCCGGCCGTTCGGCGGCGGGCGCCGTCTCCTTCGGGTCAAAGCTGAAATCTTCCGTATCGTCGGCTTCGAGCTCAGCTGCGAGCAGCTCCTCGTCGAAGTCCTCCTCGCCGAGCGCAGCGAGCTCTTCGTCGGTGAGCTCATCATCGAGCCAGGCCTCGTCCGCGGCGGGGCCGGACTTCACGTAACGAACGTTCGCTGAAACCAGCGGCCCCCCGTCGGGTCCAAGGCTCGCCGCGCCGGACGCAACGCCCTCTTCGTCGTCGGCGAAGTCGATGGTTTCTTCTGCGGCCTTTCTCATTCTCAACTCCTTGCGAGCGCTTGGCGCGCTCCATCCCCTGGTCCGCGCGCTAGTTCGAAACGTTCTGGTCGAGTTCGCCGTCCGTCTCGCTTGCGGTGACGCTGCCCTCGCGGAACAGCTTGACGCCGCGGATGCGGATCGCCGAGTCTGGATCGGTCATCGCCGCCGGTTCGACGAGGTCGCGCGGATCGCCGATCATCGCCGCGAGATTGTTGCGTGACGAGCAGCCGAAATTCGGCGAGCGAAGATTGCGGAAGTCCCGGCTACGCTGACCTTCCCAGACGCCGCAGGCGCTCGGCGTCGCGACATAGTGCGTGTATGAAAGGATGACGTCCGAGGCGGAGCCCTCTCCGGTCCGATAGCTCGCCGCCGCGACGGAATCTTCGGGCACGCCGTATTCGGAAAGCGCCGCGCGAATCTCGGCGGCCTGCCCCGCGTCGGCCCCGCCCGGGCTCGTCAGGGTGAGCGCGCCGTGGCCGTTGCGCATGTAGGAGTCGGCGAACGCGCGAAGACGCGCGCGATCAAGCGAAGAGAGCGCCGCCGAGGGGGCCATCGTCATGGTGACGGTCTGGCTGTCGACGGAGATAGGGTGTTCTTCCTCGATCGACATCGCCTGTTCGGCGCCGTTGTATTTCGTGGCGCATCCGGCGGCGGAAAGGGCCGCGGCGGCCGACATCAAGAGCATTTTCACTGTGCGGGTCATCTTGGCGATCCTTTTCAGTCGAGGATGAAGCCCATCGGGCCCTGAAGGGTTTTTTCCTGCACGCCCGCGCCCGCGACGCCGTACTGCGCCGCGATCTGGCCGAGGAGGATCGTCTGCATGTCGCTGGCGGCGACGAAGCCTTTTTCCGGGTCCGTCAGCTTCGATTCGTGCGTCGGATCGACGAGATACGGCGTGACGATGATGACAAGTTCGGTCTCGGAGTTCTGGTAATCGCGGCTGCGGAACAATTGCCCGAGCACGGCGACATCCTTGAGGTAAGGAACGCCCGAGATCGTCTGGCGCATGTTTTCTTGCAGAAGGCCCGCCATGACGAGGCTGCCCCCCGACGGAAGTTCGACGGTGGTCTTCGCGCGGCGCACCGTCAGCGACGGCACCGTCAGGCCGGTCGTCGTGATGACGGTCGGATCGACGCCTTGCAGCGTTTCGCCGGCGGCTTCGGTGACGTTGAAGACCGCGTCGGGATTGCCGTCGCCGTCGGTGTCGATCGGGATAAGCTCGTCCGGCGGCGCGGGCGTGCCGGGCAGCGTCACCGTCGAGCCGCTGAGCGAGAAGTTATTGAGCGAGGAAATCTCGCTGACCTCCGTCGAGACCTTGATGTTGATGCGGCCCTTGTCGAGGACGAGCGGCGTGAAGCCGAGACCGACGCCGAACTCCTTGAACTCAAGCGAGATGACGCCGTCGTTCTGGCCGACCGGAATCGGGAATTCGCCGCCGGCGAGGAAACTCGCCGTCTCGCCCGAAACCGCCGTCAGCGTCGGCTCGGCGAGCGTTTTGACGAGGCCGGATCGCTCAAGCGCCTGGAAGTTGACGTTGAAGCCGGAGTCGCCGCCGCCGAAAAAGCGCTGGAACGACCCCGAAATGCCGGCCGTGGCGCCCGACGCGATCGTCGAGGCCGTGGCGTTGAAGAGGGTGTCGGAAATCGACGTGAAGCCGGACGGATCGACGCCGAGCTGCTTGATGAGCGAGCGCTGCATCTCGACGACTCGAACCTTGAGCATCACCTGCTCGCGGTCGCGGATCGACAGCATGCTGACGACTTTTGTCGCGTCGCCGATGAACCTGCCGGCGATGTCGGCCGCGTTCGCCGCCTGGACGCCGGAGGGAACAGAGCCGCGGAGCACGACGTTGTCGTTGATCGCCTCAACCGTCACGCGCGCGTCCGGCATCAGGCGGGCGATCAGGCTCGACAGCGCATCGACGTCGCGCTCGACCTGAATCTCGAGATTGAGGATTTGACGCCCTTCGCTGTCGAAGAAGAACGCGTTGGCCTGCCCGACCGTAAGGCCGAGAAGATAGACGCGCTGCGACGACCGGATGACCGCGTCGACGACCGCCGGCTGCGACACCAGCACGTCGGAGGCCGCCGTCGGCAGCTCGACGATCGCCGCCTTGTTGAGCGGCAGCACGATGCTTCTTGACGCGGCGCCGCCGCCGAAATTGATGCGCGCTTCCTTGCCGGCGGACTGCGCGGCGGCCGGGCCCATCGCGGCCATGGCGGCGACGGCCAGCGCCGCAAGCGCGCGCCAGGCGAAATTCGAGGCCGGGTTCAGTTTCGATCCAGACATTTTTGTCCCCTTAAATCCTCGATTATGACCGGCCGTAGCGGATGACTCGCACGCTTTGATTGCGGCGGTTCGCGGCTTCATCGGTCGGCGTGAACACGCTCCGGAGCGCAAAACTCATCTGACCGCGCGACGACCGCGCGGTGATGAAATACTCCGCATCCGCCGGCGACAGCTCGATGGTGGCGTTCGCGCCCTCGATGACCGGCGCCTCCGGATTTTCGGTGTACACCGTGTTGATCGCCAGGACCCGGACATTGTCAAACAGAAGTTCGGTCTCGGTCTTCGTTCCGGCAGACTCGGAATAAAAGATGTCGACGCGATCGCCTGGCAGCACGAATCCGGAAACTCCGGTCTCGGGCGTGATGCGCATCGTGACGGCGCGCATTCCGGGTTCGAGAACGGCGGCGAGAAGGCCGGACGAGTCCGCGCGCACGATTTTGGCTTCGATGATCGGTTCGCCCTTCACCATGCTTGCGCGCGCGACGGCCTTTTCAAGCTCCGCCGGGTCGCCGCCGGATTTTTCGGTGATGTAGGATTCCGACAGAGCCTTTTCCGGCCAGTCGACCCATTTCGTCGCATCGGCGCCCAGACGGTCGCCGCGCTGAAAGTCCTTGTCGGCGACAAGCACGCGCACGGTTTTTTCCTGCAGCGGCTGCACGACGTCGACCGAAGAGGGCCGCCGCCCGGTCATCGTCATGAAGAAGGCGCCGACGCCCGCCAGAAGCGCCACGCCCAACACAGCCAATCGTGTCACGTTCATGCTTGTCCTCGCCCGAAAATCAGAACGCGGCGCGTTCCGAATTTGCCGCACTACTTGTAGAAACAAGTCCTCAAAACTGTATTAACCGCGTCCATTAACCGCCGAACGCCAATTGAAAGAGCGGCGTTTGCGAAAAGCTAAGAAGTCCGCCGACGGCGATGGCGACGCCGTAGGGAATGTCTTTCGGGCGCTGGTGAAGCCGCATCAGCCACGGCGTCTGCTCATAGATCGGCAGCGCCGGCATCCGGCGGAAGAGAAGCAGCGCGAGCGCAAGCGCGGCGCCGGCGAAGGCGACGTTCACCATGAACGCGCCGAGGGCGGAAAGTCCTATCCACGGCGAGCAGGCCGCGAGAAGTTTGGCGTCGCCGCCGCCGATGATCCGCAACGCAAAAAGCGCAAACCCGAGGGCGAGCGCCGCGCAGCCGAGAAGCAATCCTTCGATCATCAGCTCCGCGCCCGCGCCAAGACCGAAGCCGGCGACGAGATAGGCGGCGAAAAGAACGATCGACACCCAGTTCGGGATCTTGAACTCATAAATGTCGTTGAGCGCCGCGATGATCAGCGCGGCGGGAAATGCGGAAAGAAAGATCAAAGGCACCATCTTGCGAACGCCCCGGAAACCAGCCGGCGAAGGCTAGGCGGGGCGGCTTAAGATAGGGTTAGACTTAACGGCCAAACGCAAAAAAGGAGGCCGACGGCCTCCTTTTTCGACATTGGATTCAGGTCTTGCGAGCGCGATCAGATCGCGCTGGCGACTTTCGAGAAGGTCGTCGCAAGGTCCGAACCGACCGCGCCGACCGCGGTGATGATCGCGACCGCGATGAGCGCGGCGATCAGGCCGTATTCAATGGCCGTTGCGCCGTCTTCGTCTTTCAGGAACTTGATAAACGTTTTCATTGAGTCGACTCCTGCTTACTACCACTTGCACCGCTGAACGGGCGCGTGCCCCCTCAGACCCTTCCCACAATGCCCGGCGCGCGTAAATTTTTTCTGAACAACCGGCAATGCGCCGCGATTTATTCGCTTACTGATGATCATGGTTAACGCGCCGGCGTTGTTCAGCGCGCCAGGCGATTGAGCTGCGCCATGTCGTCGATGACCAGCCCCGGATAGTCGCGCCGCGCCACGCCGCTGACGATCAGGCGCGCGACCGCGTTCGCGGCGTCGGCCTCGGCGACATTGGCGAGATCGGCGAGGTCTCTGTGCCTCGGCATCTTGTCGATGCGCCACGCCGCCGCGACGGCGTCGCGGCGCACCATGGCGGCGATGGCGGCGAAGACGCGCCGGTCCGGGGCCGTTTCATCCGCGGCGGCGGCCCCTGTTTTGATCGACGCCCTGGCGAAGTGCTGCAATAGGCAGCGCGCCAGAAGCGGGCGCTGGGCGACGAGGCCGCGCAGCGCTTCCGCGTCTATCAACACCGCATCCGCGGTTTCGTCGGCGGAAATCGAAACCTCCGAAAGTCCGACGGCGTCAGGCGCCAGCACGGCGAGCGCGAGGGCGAAAAACGATCCCGGAGTGATCGCCTCGACGACCATCGAACCGCTGGCCGGGTCGGCGCGCGAAGCTTTCAGCTTTCCTGATGCGAGATAAAGAATCTCCGCGCCGTCGAACTGGCCCGCGGAAAAGACCGTCTCGCCCTGCCCGAAGCGCCGTATGCTCGACTGCTCGGCGACGGAGTCGATAATCGCTTCAGGCAAGTCGGCGAAGAGCGGCGCGGCGGCCAGCATCAATTTGGCGGCTGTCGGTTTTTCAGTCGGCTCGGTCAAGGTCGAGGCTCGCGTTCGGCTGAGCCGTCAGATTGCATTTGGACGTTTTAAACACGAGTAAAAGCTAAATTTGAAACTAGTCGATGACGGCCGTTTGTCCGCGCTTAAGCCTTTTTTGACGCGGCTGACCTAGTTTGCCGCCGAGCGTAATTTGCGAGCACCTGTCATGCGCACACTTTTGCTTTCCCTCTTCGCGACCGCCGCCACGGCGACCGCCGCCCACGCGGATCAGGTCTGGGTGACGATGGATCAGGTCGCGCCTTACGTCTTCAAGCAGGATGTCGATCAGATCGTCGTCGGAAATCCCGGCATCGCTGACGTGACGGTCAGGGACAAGTCAAAGGTCCTGATTTTCGGCAAATCGCCGGGGCTGACGAATTTCTATCTCTTTGACGCCGAGGGGAAGGAGATCGACAATCTGATCGTCCGCGTTCGTTCCACCGGCAATGAAATGCTCACCTTCCATCGCGGCGCGCAGCGGGCGACCTACAATTGCATGACCCAGTGCGAGCCGACGATCACGATCGGCGACAGCAACGAAACCTTCGGCTTCGTATCGCAGCAGGTGCAGCAGAAATATCAACAGGTGACGGGCGGCGGCGGCGTGACCGAATAGCGCTGCGAAATCCGGCGAGCGTCGGAGCCCGGCCTGGCGCCGGGCTCTTTATTTTTCGGGCGACGCGAAATTGTAGACGCGCGGGCGCTCATGCGGACGCAACCTTGAGCGGCTCCAGGCGTCGATCGATCGCGCGACGGACTCGGTGACCGCCCCCCTTGTCAGCGTGACTGAAGCGATAAGCCGGTCCATGCCGCCGGGATGCCGCGACAGCGTCACCTTGCATTCAGCGACGTCCGGGTGCTCCGCGATGCGCGCGGCGATGTCGTCTGGAAAGGCGTTCACGCCGCCGATTTGCACGGCGCCGTCGCGGCGCCCCGCGAGGCGGAAGCGCCGATCGCCCTCGAATGTCAGGAAATCCATCGGCGTAACGGCCAATTCAGCGCCGGACGGCGTGGTCCGGACTAAACCGTCGCCGTCGCGGCGCCAGAATTCGAAGAGCGCGAACGGATCGCTCGGCGTGTCGCGCCAGCCGACAAGGCCGCTTTCCGTCGAGCCGTAAATCTCGCGCTGCGCGCCGAAGCCCGCCCTTCTGATCTCCGCCGACAATTCCGGCGACAGCGCCTCGCCGAAGGTGACCGCCATCGCGTTGTCGGG
>DNZB01000251.1:17722-19920 GCA_003506635.1 Parvularcula sp. | reverse complement strand
AGGCTGCGCGCGTCGATCCCCGGCAGACCCAGCAAATTCGGCGCGAGGATCGAAAGCGAGAAACCGATCAGGCTGTGCGGGGCGACAAGCGAAAGAATGCGGCGGCGCCCGTAAAGAAGATTGGCGAGCGCCGCCGCGTCGCCGAAGATTATGTCCGCCGGATGTTCGAAATCGCGTCCGTGGCCGCCGGCTGCGGCGAAATTGAATCTTGTCAGCCGCGCCGCGACCTCCATGGAAATCGCGTGCGCCGCCGCGCCCAGCGTTTCGGGAAGCGTCCTTTCAAAAAGCTCCGGCGCGCCGAAAAACCGCGCCGCGCGCCCAAGGCACGCCGCCCGTTCTTCCTCGGAAAGATCGAGACCGCCCTCTCCGAGCGGCGAATCGGCGTTCCACCCGCTGCGCGCCGAGGCGCCGATCTGGCGCGAAAATTCCGCCGACAGGACTTCAGCGAACAGCGCGGCGATGACGCTGGCGATCTGGTCGCGGGAAAACTGATAGGCCTTCATTCCGGACGCCCTGAAAACGCCAGTTCCAGCTTCCGCTCATAAGCCGCCGCGATACGAGAGGCGAGCGCGGATGGCGGCGCTCCCCTGTTCAACATCACCGCCGGGGCGGCGCCGATCACGCTGTTGGTGAGGATGAGCGGGGCGCGCTCCAGCATCGCCGGCGCGACCGGCTCAATGCGCGCGGCGACGCCGATTTCGGCCGCCGCTTCGATCAGCTTCAGCCGCGTCACTCCGGGCGTCGCCCCTTCGCTTTCTGGCGGCGTGACGAGACCGTCGCCGATGACCACGAAGAGATTGGCTGCGCTTGCGCCGGCGACGCGGCCATGTTCGTTCAGCAGCAGAGCCTCGTCCGCCCCCGCCTTGGCCGCCTCCATGCGCGCGAGCAAATTCGGGGCGTAAGCGCCGACGCATTTGAACCTGTTGGTCGCAGCGTCCGAAAAGCGGCGGTGCGCTGAGACGATCAGGCTGAACAGCGCTTTCGGCGGCGGCGCGGGATGGAGCGCGACCAGAATTTCAACGCTCGCCTCGACTGACGGCGCAAGACCGCGCGCCCCGCCGCTGCGCGTGACGGTCATCCGGCAGACGGCGTCGCCGTGAAGCGCGTTTCGGCAGAGCAAGGCGCCGATCGCCGCGCGCACGGCGTCCGCTTCAAACCGCACGCCGAACCCGAGCGCGTCAGCGCCGCGCCGCAGGCGGGAGAGATGCTCTGCAAGAAAGGCAGGCGCGCCGTTCCGGACCAGCAGCGTTTCAAAAACGCCGTCGCCGACAAGATAGCCGCGATCGGCTGCTGAAACCGCGCCGCCCGAATCTGTAAATTCGCCGTTCCGCCAGACGATCATGCGCGTTCCGCTTTGACGAGCTTCAGAAAGTTTCCGAGAAGCGCCCGGCCTTCCGGCGTCAACACCGATTCCGGGTGAAATTGCACGCCATGCCACGGCGCCGACCGACGCCGGACCGCCATCAGCTCGCCGGCCGCCGACCAGGCGCAGCCGACAAGCTCGCGAGAAGCGCCCAGAATACCGGTCAGGGAATGGTATCGGCCCGCCTGAAGCGGGCTCGCCAGTCCTTGAAAGACGCCCTCGCCGTCATGCCGGATCGCGCTCGCCTCGCCGTGCAGCGGCTCTTTCGCGCGCCGGATTTCGCCGCCGAACGCTTCGATGAGACATTGATGCCCAAGACAGACGCCGAGCAGCGGCAAGCTCTCCGGCGCGCGCGCAATCAATTCCATCGAGACGCCGGCGTCGCGCGGCGCGTGCGGGCCCGGCGAAATGACCATCGCTTGCGGCGCCAGCGCCAGCATTTCGGCGGCGCTCATCGCGTCGTTGCGGAGAACCGTCGTTTCGAACCCCGCTTCGCGCACGTAACGCGCAAGGTTGTGAACGAAGGAATCGTAATTATCGACGATTAGGATCATGCAAGCGACGCCCGATCGATCCCGGCGAGACGCAGGAACCATGCCGCCTTGTCGAGCGTTTCTTGATACTCCGCCTCGGGGTCAGACCGCAGCGTGACGCCGCCCCCGACCGGGAGAATGACGCGCCGCCCTGCGACGAGCGCGGTGCGGATCGCCACCGAAAAATCGGCGCCGCCGCGGTCGTCGATATAGCCGATGGCGCCGCAATAAGGCCCCCGCGCGGCGCCCTCGACCGCCGCGATCGTCCGCATCGCTTCGACCTTGGGCGCGCCGGTGATGGA
>DNZB01000251.1:15108-17448 GCA_003506635.1 Parvularcula sp. | reverse complement strand
CCGCAAGGAAACAGCGCAACGAGCGCATCAGCGGCGGTCACGCCGTCGCGCAGCACGCCGCTGATCGTCGACACGAGATGATGGACGGTCGCGTGCGATTGCAGCGCGGCGATCTTCTCCTCGCGGATCGACCCGTCGGCGCAAATGCGCGACAGATCGTTACGCGTCAGATCGGCGATCATGACGTTTTCGGCGCGGTCCTTGGCGCTCGTCAGCAGCGCGCGCGCGAGCGCCTCATCTTCTTCGGGCGTTGCGCCGCGCGGCCGCGTGCCCTTGATCGGCTCGGCGCGAATGACGGAAGCGCCGCATTCATTCGCGACCATGAAAAAGCGTTCCGGCGAGAGAGAGACGATCTGCGCGCCGGCCGCATTCAAATAAGCGCCGAAGGGCGCGCTGGATTGTTCGACGGCGCGCGCGAAAATCGCGAATGCATCGGTTTCATCCCCGGACATGAACACCAGCCGATGCGAAATATTCGCCTGGTAAAGGGCGCCGTCGGCGATCCGGCGAATGACCTCGCGCACCGCCTCGCGATAGCGTTCCGCCGAAAAATTCGATCCTTCGAAATGAAGCGGCGAAACGTCAGGGGGCGGGCGCTGCCCGCCGAGCGCCGCCTGCATTTCGTCGGCGGCGCCGTCGTCGGGCGCGGACACGAAGGCGCGGCGCGCCTTGCAGTCAAAGGAGACAGCCGCGTCATAGGCGGCGAACACGAAGTCCGGCGACGCCTCGGGCGACGGAGGCGCTGCGGCGGCGGGCTCCAGCAGGGCGCCGCACTCATAACCGGCGAAGCCGACCAGGCCAGACAAGAACGGCGGCCCTGCATCCGTCGGCGCGCGCCGGCGCGACCGGTGCGCGTGCGCGAGCGCTTCGAAGGGCGACAGCGGCGTCACGGCGCCGCCGACAAAGGTCGCGCCGTTCCGCCGTTCGATCGTCATCGACGGTCGGACCGCCAGGATCGACCACCGGTGGCCCAGGGCCGCTTCGCCGGCGTGCAGCAGCACGGCCTGCGGCGCGCGCGCGAAAGGCGCGAACGCCGCAAGGGGGTCGCGCCACTCCATCTCCCTGACAATCATCTCTGCCGCGCCGCGCCCGCCGGGTTTGGTTTCAGTTCGCAAATCAGCCTAGCGCAACAGCCGCAGCTTGCCACGAGGCGCGCCTTGACGACGGCACCCGATATCGACGCGGCGGCGGGCCCCGGTTCGGGGCCGCTGCCCGTCAGCGTGCGCGGCGCCGCGCGGCTGTTTTACGGCCTTGGTCTTGCGACCATGATCGGGGCGATCGCCTATGTCGGGCGCTCGGTCTTCATTCCTATCATCATCGCCTGCTTCTTAAGCTTCATCATCTACACGCTGAAGGAGACGATCCGGCGAGGGCCGATGATCGGCCGGTTTCTGCCGAACTGGCTTTGCTATCTCTTCGCTTTCGCGCTCATCATATCGATCTTCGTTCTTCTGATCGACATCGTGCGAAATAATATCGACAGCCTCGTCGCCGCCGCGCCGGATTACGAGCGGCGCCTGCGCGACATCAGCCGTGACGCGATCAGGTTTCTGCGGGAAACGGGGATGTTGCCGGCGGAGCTCGCCGGCGGCGTCGATCAGCTGCGAACGGCCGCGCTGTCGATGATCAATCCTGTGCTGCGCGAGGCGGGCGCCGCAGTGCGCGCGATCAGCGGCAACGCCGTGACGATCTTTCTTTACACGGTGTTCTTGCTGCTCGAACGCGGGCGCATCTTCAAGAAGATCAACCTGTTGAGCGTCGACCGCGCGCAACGGAGCGCCGTCAACGAAACGATGCGCGACATCGCGACGCTTGTGCGGCAATATATCACCGTCAAATCCGTGATGAATCTCATCACCGCGGCGATCAGCTACGCCATCATGCGCGCGGTCGGCGTCGATTTCGCCGGCTTCTGGGCGCTTCTCATCTTCCTCTTCAACTTCATCCCGATCGTCGGCGCGATCAGCGCGATCAGCCTGCCCGTAATCTTGTCGCTGGTTCAGCCCGAAGGCGGCGGCGTCAAGACGGCTCTATTGACGCTGGCGCTTCTCGTCGGCGCGGAACAGGCGATGAGCTCCGGCGTGGAGCCGCGCCTTGTCGGCAAAAGCCTCAATCTCTCGCCTCTCGTCATCCTGATTTCCCTGGCGGTCTGGGGCTCTCTCTGGGGCTTCGCCGGCATGCTGCTCGCGGTGCCGATCACGGTCACGATCATGATCATCCTGACGCAATTCCAGTCGACGCGGCCGATCGCGATCTTGCTGTCCGACAGCGGCGACATCGCGCCGATCAATCACGCCCCGATCTCCGCGACGGGGCCTTAGATCGTCGGGCGTGATTAAG
>DNZB01000251.1:9188-14800 GCA_003506635.1 Parvularcula sp. | reverse complement strand
ACTTTTCCGCCCGGCGCTCTAGCTTCGCCGGCCGGACCCGCGAGCGCTTCCCTTATCGTCTCTGCAAGCAGCGCGCAGTCCTCTTTCCGGCCTGAGCCCTTGCGCCAGGCGACGCCGATCGTGCGATTGGCGCTGCGCGCGGCGAGCGGGCGCACGAGGAGGTCGGAAGCGGCGGCGAGGCCTGCATCGACCGCCATTTTCGGCAGCAGCGTCGCGCCGAGACCCGCCTTGACCATCTGCGTCAGCGTGAAAAGGCTCGTCGCGCTGAACGATCCGTAGACGTCAGAATCCTTCATCCGGCAGGCGTCGAGCGCATGTTCGCGCAGACAATGCCCGTCTTCCAGCAGGAGGAGCGGCGCTTTTTTGAGGTCGCCGGGCCCGACCGCTTCCTTCGCCGCAAGCGGGCTGTCAGCGGGGCCGGCGAAATAGAACGGGTCCTCGCCGACGGCGATCCATTCAATCCCGGGAAGGTCATAGGGAAGCGCGATCAGCGCCGCGTCGATCGAACCGTCGGCGAGGCGCTCTACGAGCGCGGCCGTCAGGTCCTCCCGCAAGAACAGCTCCAGCGCCGGAAACGACCGGCGCAGCGCCGGCGCCGCCCTTGGAAGGAGGAACGGTGCGATCGTCGGAATGACGCCGAGATGGAAGGCGCCTTCAAGCGGCTTTCGCGCTGCGGCGGCGCGGATGAGATCTTCGGCCTCGGCGAGAATGGTCGCGGACCGCCGCGCGGCGTCGCGCCCTGCGGGCGTCAGCGCGAAGCGTCGGGTCGATCGATCAACGAGATCGCAGTTGAGGACGGTCTCAAGCTCCTTGATCGCTGACGACAAGGTCGATTGCGACACGAAACAATCCTCCGCCGCCTTGGAGAATGACTCGCGCCGGACGAGGGCCGCAAAAAACTGAAGCTGGCGGAGCGTCGGCAGGGCCTGCATGGATCTTCAATCTAAAAAATCGATGATATGACATGATATAATCTATTTGATAAATTTGCAAGGATGCCCTAGGAGGCCCCCGAAGGCGCCCGGCGACGGGCGCCCCGACCCACCAGGATGAAAGGAGATTTTCGATGCTCGGGATTGGCGATCGCATTCCGGACTTCCGCGTCACCGGCGTGAAGCCGAAGTTCAACAGTCATGAGGAAAACGGCCAGTCGGCCTTCGAGGAGCTGACGCAGGACAGCTTCCCCGGCAAGTGGAAGGTGATTTATTTCTACCCGAAGGACTTCACCTTCGTGTGCCCGACCGAGATCGCGGAGTTCGGCCGGCTAGCCAAGGAATTCGCCGACCGCGACGCGGTCGTGCTCGGCGGCAGTTCCGACAACGAATTCGTCAAGCTCGCCTGGCGCCGCGATCACCCGGATCTCAAGAGCCACCCGGCCTGGCAATTCGCCGACACCAATGGATCGCTGATCGACGGACTTGGCGTGCGCGCGCCGCAGGGCGTCGCCTATCGCGCAACGTTCATCGTCGATCCGCACAACGTCATCCAGCACATATATGTCACAAACCTCAGCGTCGGGCGCAACCCGCAAGATACGCTGCGCGTCCTTGACGCTTTGCAGACGGACGAGTTGTGCCCCTGCAACCGTCCGGTCGGCGGCGCGACGCTTTAACGCCCGGCGGCGGCGCGGCGCCGGTTTCGCGCCCGCCGCCGCCGCTTTTCATTTGAGTACGGCCGAATGGCGCTCGATCACCTATTGACAGAGGCGCGCAGAGCGCGTCTCGCCGACGACTATGGCGGCGCAATCAAGCTTTGCCGCGCATTCCTCGACGTCAATCCGGGCGCGCCGGAGGCCGAGAGCCTGCTTGGTCTTTGTGAAATCGAGACCGGCCGCACGGAAGGCGCGAGCCGCATCATCAAGGCGGCGGAAGCTGCGCCGAAGAGCGCCGCGCTGCAATTGAATTTGTCGATCCTGCGTGAGCGTCAAGGCGACATTCGCGGCGCCGTCGTCCACGCGAACAGCGCCGCGAGGCTCGATCCGCGCTCGTTCGAGGCGTGGGCGCAGCTCGGAAAACTGCTCGGCAAGGGCGAGAAGCTGGACGAAGCGTTCGCAGCGCTTGAACAGGCGCTGAAGCTTCGCCGCGATCATTCCGGCGTCTTGATGCTCTACGCCGTCGCCGCGCTCGAGACGAACCGGCTCGCCGAATGCGCCGCGACGCTGGACGAGGCCGAGGCGCTGGGCCTTCCAAAGTCCGAAACCCGGCGCGCGCGCGCGCATCTTCTGCGCAAGCGCGGCGACGCGCCGGCGCTTGAAGCCTTCGCGGAAGGCTGGCTGATCGAAACCCCGAACGAAGCCGAAGCGCGCATCGCGCTCGCCTACGCGCTCGCCGAACAAGGATATTATGACCGGGCGGCGGCGGCTTTCGCGCCGCTCGCCGGCCGGCGCGGCGCAAGCGCTGATGATCTCGCGGCCATGGGGCGATACAAGCTCGGGGCGCGGCGCCTTGAGGAAGCCGCGCACTGGTTCAGGCGCGCGCTGACGGCTGACCCAAAAAACGCGGAAGCCGCCTTCGGCCTCGCGCGCCGGTCGATGTTCCTTGGCCGGATGGACGAAGCGCAGGCCTGGTGCCGTCGTACGCTTGAAGCCGTTCCGGACCATGCGGACGCTTTCGGCCTTCTCACCGAAGCAACCGGCGGCGCCATCTCCGACGCGGATCTCGCGGCGCTCGACAGCGCGCTGCAAAAGGCGGTCCGCAGGCCGGAAATCGCGGCGAAACTTCACTTTGCGAGGGGCGACGCGCTGCATGCGAGGAAACGCGCCGACGACGCTTTCGCCGCATGGTCCGAAGCGAACGCCCTAAAGCGCGCGCGCGCCCGGAGCGCCGGAGCCTCTTATGACCGTCATGCTCAATCGGCGAAAGTTGATGCGCTGATCCGGCTCTTTCCCCGCGAGCAGCCCGCTTCGTTTGCAAGCGCGGGAACGCCGTCGCCCATCTTCATCGTCGGCATGCCGCGCTCCGGCACGACGCTGCTTGAGAGCGCGATCTGCGCGCATCCCGGCGTCGACGGCGCCGGCGAAGTGCCGGCGATGCCGTTTTTTCTTGACGGATTTCTGGACGGGCCGGCCGCGCGCAATGACGGGTTTGACGCCCTCAATCCCGCCGAAATCGAGCAATGGCGGTCGGGCTATCTCGACCAGTGCAGGCGATTCGGCTGGAAGGGCGCCCGCTTTCTGACCGACAAGCAGCCGTCGAATTTTCTCGGCGTCGGCTTCATCGCGCGGCTCTTCCCTGCGGCGCGCTTCCTTCATATCCGCCGCGATCCCGTCGAAACCGGCTTTTCGATTTTTCGGCGAAACTTCGCGCAAGCCTGGCCCTTTACGACGGACCTCGCCGACATCGCCCACTATTACGCCGAGCATGAGCGCATTTCGGCGCATTGGCGCGCCACGCACCCCGACCGGGTCGCTTTTGTTCAGTATGAGGACCTTATTCGCAGCTTCGAGCCGGAGATGCGGCGGCTGATCGCTTTTTGCGGGCTCGACTGGAGCGACGACTGCCTGCGCTTTCACGAGCAGTCGCGATCGGTGATGACCTTCAGCGCCGCGCAGGTTCGCGAGCCGCCGTCCCTGGCGCGCCTCAGCTCGACGGGGCCTTATCGCGCGCATCTCGATCCGCTGATCCGCGCGCTGGAAGATTTCGGCGTCGATCCTGAAACCGGCGCCCTTCGCACGCGCCATTGACCTTGAACCCCCGAAAGTGAAGGAGACGCCGATGAGCCTCGATGATTTGCGCGAGCAGATTCCGGAATACGCCAAGGACATTCGCCTCAATCTCGGCACGCTGGCCTCGGAAACGTCGCTGACCGAGCAGCAGAAATGGGGGACGTTCCTCGCCGCAGCGCTCGCTTCGCGCAACGCAGCCGTCATCCGCGCGGTGGGCGCCGAGGTCGCCGGCAAGCTGTCGCCCGAAGCATTGACGGGGGCGAAGGCCGCCGCGGCGATCATGGGAATGAACAACGTCTATTATCGCGCGACGCACCTGTTGCACGCTGAAGACTATAAGAAAATGCCGGCGAAGCTCCGGATGAACGTCATCGCCAATCCGGGCGTCGACAAGGTCGATTTCGAATTGTGGTCGCTCGCCGTCTCGGCCGTGAACGGCTGCGGAATGTGCCTCGACGCCCACGAAAAGGTCGTGCGAAATGGCGGCCTCTCAGCCGATCAAGTGCAGGCGGCGCTCAGGATCGCAGCGAGCGTTCACGCCGCCGCCGCGGTGTTGACGGGCGAAGAGGCGCTGTCGAGTTGACGCGTCAGACGCCCGCAAGATCGCCGAGCGCGTCGATGAGCGGCCCGAGGCGCCGTTCGTAGTTCCGCCATCGGCCCACTGACGAGCGCGTGATGGGCTGTCGCGCCTGAAACGCGCTTGAAGTCTGGATGCTCCGCATCGCGGCTGCGCTGTCGGCCGGCGCCGGATCAAGCCCCAGCGCCGACAACAGGCGCGCGTATTGCTCCTGCGGGTTCTCGACGAAAGCCTCATAATCGACGGTGATGATTCCGGGCGCGGCTTCTTCCCAGTGCCGCATAAGCTCTGTGTAAAGACGATAATACCGTCCGAGGGACGCCAGGTCGAACTTGTAGTCGTGCTCCGGCCTCAGAAACTGGAAATAGCACGACAGGCAAGTGTCGATCGGATTTCGCCGGCAATGGAGGATGCGCGCCTGCGGCAGCATAAGCGCGATCACGCCGAGAAACTGGAAGTTCAAGAGGTTCTTGTCGATGAGCAGCGCCGCCGCGGGATGACGGCTTTCAAACTTCTCAGCATAGGCGCGGCCGAGGCGCGCGAAGGCGCCCTGCGCAAGTTCGCCCGCCCATAGCGGATAGCGCGTCTTTCGCGGATGGCTGTCGCTGACGAAGCCGACGGCGCGGGCGATGTCGGGCCGTTCGCCCAGCGCCGCGACGCCGCGCTGGCGCGCCAGTCGGTCTTCGATGAGGGATGACCCGCAGCGCGGCATGCCGACGATGAAGGCCGGGCGGCGGGATTTGTGCCCTGCGTCCCGGCGCGCGGCGATGAAATCCTTGCTGAAGGCCGAGCGGATCTGCGCAAAGCGTCGCTCATGCCCGTTGATGTCGCAGATGACGCCGGCGCTGCGGTTGCCTTCCTGATAACAGTCGAAGGCAAGATCATGGGCGCCGACGTCATCATAGCATTTTCCAAGCGCAAAGCCGAAACAGGCGAGCGCCTGCGCATCTGCGCGCGCCCTGGCGGCGCGACGCAAATCTTCAATTTGCGCGATCAGCGGGTCCCCCGCCGCGGCCTTGTAGATCCAGGTGAGGTTCACATAAGCCGGCGCCATCTCCGGCGCGATGGCGATCGCCGCGCGCAGCTCCGCCTCGGCCTCGGCGAAGGCGCCGTCAAGAATGAGGGCGTAGCCGAGATTGAGGCGCGAAATCGCTATGCCCGGATCGGCGGCGACCGCCGCCGCGAAGGCGCGCCGTGACTCGGTGAATTCCATTTCTTCGGCGCAGGCCGCGCCCAGAAGATTGTGCGCCCAAGGGTTAGCGCTGTCCGCCGCGACGGCGCGGCGGCCCCATTCGATCGCCTCGTTGAAGCGACGCGCGCGATAGGCCGCATTGCCGGCGGCGATCAGCTCATCAGCGGGGCTCGGCATGG
>DNZB01000251.1:568-8820 GCA_003506635.1 Parvularcula sp. | reverse complement strand
TCCGCAAATCCGGCGTTGCGGAAGATCTCGCCGATCACGGCGAGCCCGCGCGCGTCAAGCGCGGCGGCGCGCATTGAGCGCATGCGGCCCCGATAGGCGCTTGTCGAGGCTTCCATCCCGGCAAGCCAGCCAAGCGCGTCGCCGTCCGCATAGGCGAGGCGCCGGGCCGCAAGGCCCCCTAGATCGCCGAGGAGGCGCGCAAACATCTGCTTGGCTGCGGAAGGCGGCGCAGCGGCGACCGCCGCCGCCGCCTGCTGCTGAACGCGCTTCAATTTCCGCTCAGCGGCGGGATCGGCGAGGTCGCCCCGGCCAAGCCGGCGGCGGCGATAGGTCTCTTTCAGCGCCGCGTCCGCGGCGTTGAAAATTCCCATGGCGGCGATTCGGTCGAGCAGCGCTTCATTGCATGCGCATTCCGCGTCGATCGCGCCGCCGGAATAATGGGACAGCGCGCTGAAAACGCCGGCTGGCGCGAGGCAGCGCGCGATTTCGGCAAAGGCCGGCCGCCCGGCGTATTCAACGCCGAACTGGCTGACGGCGATGGCGAGCGAGCGATCGGCAAGCGGCAGCAAAGCGCCGTCGGCGACGGCGCCGATCGAGCCTGGCGCCCGCTGTATGGACGAGCGCACGGCGTCGCCCGAAATATCGAACGCCGCCAGGCGAAAGCGTCGGGCGGCCAATTCGCCGGCGGCGTCCGCGGCGACAGCGAGCGCGGCGCCCGCGCCGGATGCGATATCAGCGATCAGCGCGCCGTCGGGCGCGGCTTTCAGGTTTTCGCAAAAGAATTCGCGCCAGAAATCGGTCAGGCGGCCGCGATGCGCGCCGCCGATCGCCTGCTCGGCGCCCTCGCCGCCCGACCAGAATTCCCGCCAGACTTCATTGGACAAAACACTCTCCTATGGAAGCCCGAGAATGCGACAGGCCGAGCCCGTCTGAAAAGAGCAGGGCGACAATCGGCGCGCCCGGTCAGTCCCTATACCCAAAGCGCTTCGCCCACGGGTCGAGAAGCGCGCGCACCGGCGCCAGCTCGCGTTCATAATTGCGCCACTTGCCGACCGCGGAAGCATAAAGCGGTTGGATGACTTGCGTCGCGCTGGGCGTTCGGATCGTGCGCTTGCGAGCAGTCTCATGAAACCGCCGCAAGCCGTCAGACCAGGAAAGACCGAGAAAACCGAGCAACGCGCCGATCTCCGCCTCAAAGTCCGAAACGACATTTTCGTAACGCACTTCGAAGACTTCGAGAGGCAATCGCTCGCGCCAGACCATGCCGATCCGCATGACCTGATCGTAATAGGCGGCCGCCATGCGCAGATCCAGAAACTGGACCATGGCGGCGTTCAGCCCGAACATCTGCTGAAAGCAGCTGAGGACCACATCGCGCGGGTCGCGCAGCGCAAAGATGATTTTCGCCTTCGGGAAAAGAAAATGGATGATCCCGAGCAAAGCGGTGTCGAGCGGGAGCTTGTCGATGACCATCGGGCCGCCCTGAGGAACATGGGCGCTCGCGCGGCGCCAATAGGCGGAGACCAGCCGCGCGGCATCCTGCGGCCCCATGTTTCGCCATTTGTCGAGACCATCGGGCGACACCAACAGTTCCATCCAGGCGTCAGCGATGTTTTCCTTCTCCTCGATCACGCAGACCGAATCGATCGTCGAAAGAACCTGATCGAGCATGGTCGTGCCCGATCGCGGAAAGCCCACCAGGAAGACGGGCGACGCGCCGCGATCCGCCGCGCGGTCGGTCCAGATTGATGCAGGCGCCGAGCGCGCAAAGGCTTCAAGCCGCTGCAGCGTTGCGGGCGAACGGGGCCCCGTCAGGTTCTCAAGCTTTTCGCCGCGCGCCGTATGCAGGATTGAATTCGCTTCCGCGCTTGCGGCGAACGATTCCGCGTATCGCGACAGCTTTTCGAGCGCGCGTGCGCGCTTGCCGAGCAAGATCGCGCGATTGGCGGGCGTCAGCTCGGCCGTCGCCAAGGCGCGATCGGCGAGCGACAGGGCGTCATCAGCAGCGTCGACCCGCAAGGCCAGATTGATCAGCGTCACCAGCGCAAAGTAGTTTTTAGGGTCGATAGAGAGCGTACGGTCGGCGTATTCGCGCGCGGGCGCGAGTTCATGCTTTGCCTCAAGGTAATGCGCGTACTTTCCCAGGGCGACGCTGTTCGCGGGGCTGACCGAAATCGCCTTTTCAAACGCAGCCCGCGCGTCGGCGCCAAGCGCGGCCAGCGTCGTCCCGAGATTGTGCCATGCATCGGCGAAATTCGGCTGCACGGCCGCCGCGCGCTCCAGCATCGCGCGCGAGGACGGCAGGTCTCCGAGATCCCGGTAGATCACGCCAAGGGAGTTGAGGATCGGGGGATGGTCGGGCGCGGCCTTGTTCGCCCGCTCAAATTTTTCGCGCGCCTCATCCATCCGGCCTTCCCGCCAGGCGATGACGCCGAGAACCTGGAGCGCGTTCGGCTCGTCGGGATCTTGCGCGAGAATCTCCGCGCCGATCTGCCGCGCGCCTTGCGTCTCGCCCTTGCGGAGCAAGGCGAGAGCGGCCTCTATTCTCGGTCTCTGCATCCCGTGAACATGCTCCCGTAGAAAAAGAAACGGCGGGCCGAGGCCCGCCGTTTCCCTTGCGACTTGCGCAGTCAGCCTAGAACTTCAGCGAAGCGCCGAAGAAGACCTGACGGCCCAGCGTGTCATAGGTCGCCGGGAAGGTGTTGGCCTGTTCAGAAACCGTCGAGCCGAGGACAGGCGCGTCCTTGCCCGTGATGTTCTGAACGCCGAGCGAGAGGTCGAGATTCTCGTTGACGGCGTAACGCACCGTGACATCGAGATAGTTGAAGGTGCCGATATCGTCCGACAGGTCGCTGACCTGTTCCGTCGGGAACACGTCAAGGCTTCCAATCAGGCGCCAGCGCAGACCGGTGGTGAACTTGCCATATTCCCAGTTGGTCTGCATCGTGTGCTTGTAGGTCGGCGTGGGTTCGCCGCAGAGGCCGGCATAGAACCCTTCGCAGTCGATGAGCGGCAGGCCCGCGAACGGCAGGAACTCGCTCTTCAGCGTGTAGGTGCCGTAGTAGTTCATCGAAATCGAGCCCATCGAGCCGATATCGAAGCTGTAGTTGACCTGGCCGTCGATGCCGCGCGCGTTCAGCGCGGTGAAGTTCCGCGTGATCCGGTTCGGGATGAACGGCGCGGCGATTTCGCCGGTCGCCGGATCGCGCACCACGATCGCGCACGCTTCCGCGGAGTTGCCGCGGTGGCAGGCGTCGAGGATGAACTGAAGGCTCGGCGCGCCGATCGCGTCTTCGATGTCGACGTCATAGTAATCGACGACGATCGTCAGCCCCTCGATCATCGACGGGCGGTAGACCGCGCCGATCGTCAGCGTGTCCGCACTCTCTTCAAAGAGATTGGGGTTGCCGCCGGCAAGCGTTTCGATCTGGCCGTTGGACTGGAAGTTCGTACCGGGCGTGGCTCCCGTCGCGACGCAGGTGGCGTTGATGACTGGTCCGAACAGGGCGGCCGTGACGGCATTGTTGAACGACCCGAACGTCCCGGTTGAGCAGGGGTCCTGAGCGCCCGGGAAGCCGTTTGACAGCGGCGCAAAAAGTTCGCCGATGTTCGGCGCGCGAACCGCGTGCTGGAACTGCGCGCGGATGCGCAGATCATCGAACGGCACCCATTCGCCGCCGACCGCATAGGTGTGCGTGCTGCCGACATTCGCGATCGAGTAATCGGAATAGCGATAGGCGCCGTTGATGGCGAAATCGCCGATCGCCGAATCCTGGAAGATCGGAATATCGGTTTCTAGGAACGCTTCATAGACGTCGAACGAACCCGCGACAGGAAGCGACTGGTTGAAGCCCTGAACGTCCGGCCCAAGCACCGAGTCGGGGATCGAGGCCGAGGATTCCTCACGATATTCGACGCCCAGAACGACGCCGACGCCCGATTCCGCCCAGGGCGACTTGAAGCCCTGCATGACGCCGCCGAGGGTCGAAACGATCTGCGTTTGCTCGATGACATCGACGATGGCGCCAGTCTTCGAGATGGCATCCGCGTCAGCGGCCGACAGCGAGCCCGGACCGTCATAGATGTTGGCGCCGTTCCAGATGGCGTCCTGCAACGCCTGGATCGACACGTTGCCCGATTGAATGAGCGTATTGGTCGATCGGCCAAACTGGGCCTGCGTGTCCCAAACCCAGTCGTTGCCGACATCAACCTTCACGCCGCCCGCAAACTGGTAGGTGTTGGAGTCGCGAAGGCTCTTCCGCGGTCCGACCTCTTCAAAGCGCTTGTTGAAGCGGAAGCAGAAGGCGCCGACGCCGGAATTCGGAATCGAGGCGATTGGCGCGCCGCCGCAATTGTTGGTGTTCGGATCGGCCGCCATAATCGCAGCGAGCGCCGGGTTGAACGCCTGCACGGTCGCGATCGGGGCGGCCACAGTAAAGCCGGCCGGGGTCGGCGCGAGCTGCGTCTCAACGACGTTGCCCGCGAACAGGCCGCGCGCATAGACTTCAATATTGTCATTGATGTCATAGGTCGCGGAGCCGAAAATCGAATAGCGCTCCTGCGGAAGCTGGAGGTAATTCGTCGGCGCGTAATTATAGAGGTCGTTCGGGTCGCCGAACCGCAAGCCGGCGACTTGATCCGGCCCCGGCACAAAGAAGCCGCCGCAGCTGTTCGGCGCCGCACAACCCGGATCGACCGCTTCAGCCCCAGCCGCCTCGATAGCCGCGCGCTGAGCCGCCGTCGAACCCGGCGGAATGATAACAAAATGGGTCGTGTTGCGGCCGCGGAAGCGCGTGCCAGGGATCGACGACGAGCCGCCGGGAATGAAGCCGACGGACGTCGAGCCGGCGCCCGGATCGAAGAACGTGAACTCAGAGAATTTACGGGCGCCCTGGAGGATCGCTTCACGGTTCGTATAGGAAAGCGAAATCACCGCGTTGCCCCGGCCGTCCGCGAAATTTCCGCCGACGGTTAGCGCGCTGTTGAAGGTGTTGCCGTCCCAGCCGGCGGCCGACAGACGGTCAGTCACGTCGAGCTGGAAGCCTTCAAAGTCATCCTTGAGGATAAAGTTGACGACGCCCGCGATAGCGTCCGAACCGTAAACCGCCGAGGCGCCGCCGGTCACCACATCGACCCGATCGACGAGCGCGGCGGGAATGTTGTTCAGGTCGACCGCCGGTCCGGTCGCGCTGGCGCCGGAGCCGACGAACCGCAGCCCGTTGACAAGCACCAGCGTCCGCTGCGTGCCAAGGCCGCGAAGATCGACGGCCGCCGTGCCCGTGCCGGGGTTGTTCGACGAGGAGTCGAAGGACGGAATGACCTGCGGCAGGGCGTCGAGGAATTCTTCAGTGTTAACCGTATTGTTGAGGACGAGCTGCTGCGAATCAAACGACGCAACAGGGCTCGGGGCAGCAAGGTCTTCGCGCGCGATACGCGAACCCGTTACGACGATTTCGTCTTCTTCTTCCTGCGCGAAAGCCGGGGTCACAAAGGCGACCGCCGCCCCCGTCAGAACCGTCGAGCGCATGAGTTGCGCCGCCAGTGTCGATTTTCTCATTGATATCCCTCCAGAGAGTTACCGCGCCGCCCGAAAGATTTCGCCGCCTTCGAGCACCGCACACCGCCGCGGACATTCCTCCCGGAATAGGCCTAGAACGCCGCGTCTGAGCCGGATTGGCCCAGTCGGGGCGGACCCTATGGGCGCGAAAGCAACCCCGTCAACAAGGATAACGGCCCGCTTTAACGGCGTTTTCCGACCGTCTCCCGAAAGCAACAATTTTGTTAAGCGGCCGGTAACCTCAGTTACCGTGCGGTTAATTTCACGGCCGGATCAGGCGCTGACGGGGGCGAGATCGAAAGGCGCGGTCACACGCGGGGCGGCGGCTTCGAACGGCTCGACGCCGTGCCAGATGTAAGACGGAAAGAATACGACGGAGCCCGCTCTTGGCGGAAAATAGCGTTCCGCCGGCAGCGTGAACCCCGGGACGCCCGTCGCCCCCAGGCGAAGATAGCCCGCGCGATCGCCGGCGAAGATTTCCGGCGGGCTCGACACATAATAGCAGGCGCTGATCCAGCCGGCGGGGTGAACGTGGTCGACATGCCCGCCGCCGGACGAAAGCATCACCGACCACGCGCCCGCGCATTCAAGTTCGCCGCTCTTGCGCGCCAGGAAGGGATGATCAGCCTCGCACGGAAGCCGCGCGACGAAGCCGCGCGCCTCCGCCAGCATCGTTTCCGCGAACAATTGAATGACCGGGTGCTTTTCGTTCCACAGCCGGCCGGGCGACTGCGTTCCGCCGAAAAGGGTCTGATCGACCGGGCGTTGCCGGGTGCGGTGAAGCGGCGCGATCGCGCCAAGAAGCGCCGCATTGAAGTCCTCGACCGAAGCAAACCCTGGCGGCGCGGCGATATCGACCTGCGCCGTCAGCCGGTCGTAATCGTAATAGCGCCGGTAATCAGGATCGCCGGCGGCGCGCATGGCCGTCGCCTTGAGGGCGATATGCTTTTGCAGATGACGCGGCGGGGCCGGACGCTCGAGGCGCCGCGCGGCGTCATTTGCGCGGCCGGCCAGAAGTTCGATCTCGCAGCAAAGATGCAGCAGTTCAAAATCATCCGGCGCGGCGGCGGCGGACGCTTGCGCGGCGCTGAGCGCTTCGGCGAGCGATCCGCGCTGGCGCGCCCATTTCGCCAGGAGCCCCAACGCTTTCGGGTCCTGCGGCGCGAGGGCCAGCGCGCTCCGCGCCGCTTCGCCCGCCGCGTCGGCGTCGCCGAAGAGCATCGACAGCTCCCCGCGCGTCACCAGCAGCGCGGGCGCGGCCGTTCGCGCGATGATGGCGTCGATCAGCGTGAAGGCTTCGGCCGCGCGATCCGTTTCAAACATCATTGCGGCGAAGTCGCGGTGGATGTCCTCGCGCATCGGCGCCGCCGCCAGCGCGGCGCGATAGCCGGCGGCGGCCTCGTCAAAGCGGGCCAGGACGCGCAAGGTCGACGCCCGCTGAAACAAGGTTTCGGCGTTTCCGGGGGCGATCGCCAGCGCGCGGTCAAGATCGGCGAGCGCTTCCACGCTGCGGCCGAGCCGGCGCAGGGCGGCACCGCGATTGACATAAGCGTGGAACGCCTGCGGCGCGGCGGCGATCGCCCGCGTGAAAAAATCGGCGGCCTCGGCCTGGCGGCCGCGCGCGACGGCGAGATTGCCGAGGCCGTTCAGCGCCGCCGCGTTTGACGGAGCGCTTTTGAGCGCTTGCGCGAAGGCGTCTGCGGCGGCCATGTTGTCCCCGCCTTGCGCGCGCGCGGACCCTAGCGCGGCCCATGCGTCCGCAGAGGCGGGCGCCGCCGCGACGGCGCGTTCATAAGCGCCGATCGCCGCCGCGACCCTGCCGGCGCGCTTCAGCGCGTTGCCGAGATTGACGAGGATGATGTCCCGGCGCGGATGCAGCGCGGCGGCGCTCTCGAACGCCGGGACGGCGCGGTCGATCTCGCCCGACGCCGACAGGGCGAGCGCCAGCAGATGCAAGGCTTCGGCGTCCCGGGGACGGGACTTCGCCTCCGCCTCGGCGATCGCGAGGGCGCGCGCCGCCTCGCCGCGCTGGAGGAACGCGGCGGCTTCCCCTAGCCGCGAAAGCGAAGCGGAGGTCATGGTTGCGGCTGCGCCCGTCGCGCATTGCGAATGAGTCCGTGATAGGCGATAGGCCGCGCCGGATCAAAGGGGATCGCATGACAGAGGCAGCGCCGCTTTCCGTTGATGTCCGCCCCGGGCTTTCCATGTCGGCCTGTCGCACCGCGGGCGGCGGGCGCACGCCCGTCATCTGCATCCCGGGCCTGACGCGCAACGCTTCCGATTTCGAGGACTTCGCGCCGCTTGCCGCGGCGACCGGCCGCGATGTCCTCGCCGTGTCGCTGATCGGCCGGGGCCGGTCGGACTACGACGCCAATCACCTCAATTACCGGCCGGAAACCTATCGCGACGACATTCTCGCCTTCATGGACGCGCTCGAAATCGCGCGCGCGATTTTCGTCGGAACCTCGCTCGGCGGCATTGTCACGATGCTTGCGGCGGCGTCAGCGCCCGGCCGCGTCGCCGCCGCCGTCATCAACGATGTCGGGCCGGAGCTTGCGCCCGAAGGCATCATGCGCATCGCCGGTTATGTCGGCGCCCGCGCCGCCGGCGCGGACGAGCCCGCGCGCGATCTTGACGAGGCGGCGGCGCGCATCCGCGCGATCAATGAGCCTGCCTTTCCGGGCCGCGATCAGGA
>DNZB01000251.1:0-283 GCA_003506635.1 Parvularcula sp. | reverse complement strand
AGGACTTCTGGCGGCTCTTTGCGCGGCGCACCTTCCGGCAGGAAGCGGACGGGCGCTGGCGGCTCGATTACGATCCCGGCATCGGGCGGGCGCTGCTGGAAGTCGGCCCGGCGCCGGATTTGTGGGGTCCTTTCGCATCGCTGGCGCCGATTCCGACGCTTGTCGTGCGCGGCGCCATCAGCGATCTCCTGACGCCGCCGATCATCGAAAAGATGCGCGGCGTCCATCCGTCATTCGCTTATTGCGAGGTCGCGGACGTCGGCCATGCGCCGACGCTGACCGA
>DNZB01000250.1:1898-7549 GCA_003506635.1 Parvularcula sp. | reverse complement strand
CCGCTCGCGATTAGCCAGATCCAGGCGATCGAGAAAAGCGCGATCGCGATCCTTAGCGCGTTGACGAAGGGTTCATGATGGCGGCTGAAATCGGCGAGCAGGTCGGGCGAAGCTTCACCGGCCGCGATCGCATGCGCGGTTGCGGCGAGGAAATAGCGCTCGCCGATCCACACAGCGCCGATTGTGAAGCCGTAGGCGGTCATCAGAAACAGCGCGTTGGAAAGGCGCGGGCGCCCCGGCGCCAGATTGCGTGTCAGGTGCCAATAGCCGAGGAGATAGAGCGGCGCCGACAAGACGGCGATGAAGTGTCCGACGCCCTGCCGGTCGATGGGAATGGCGTTGAAATAGCTATAACCCTGATCGGCGAAATCGGCGCCGGGCGCGTATTGCAGCAACCCCTCGCCGAAGCCCGTCGCCAGCGCGCCGGCGAGCCCAAGCGCGCCGGCAAGGCGCGCGGTTGAGGAATTGGTTGTCATCGCGTCTCTCCGGGAATGATCACGTCGCCGGCGGCGACATCGCTGTGTTCTTCCGTGCGTCCGTCAGCGAAGCGGATTGTAACCTTGTCCGCGGCCGTTTCAGCGCCAAGGCCGATGAAGAGGCTTGCGGACTGGTCGCTCGCAAGACCCTGGCTGGACACGACTTCGCGATAGATGCGCGTCGCGCCGGCGACAACCTCAACACGCGCATGCAAGGACTGGACGGCGTCGGGAAATGCGATGCGGATGACGTTGGCGCCGGGCGTGCGGTTGAGATGAGCCTGCGAAGGACCGTTCAGATTGGCCCAGATAAGATCGGGCCGCCCGTCGCCGTCATAATCGCCGATCATCGGCGCGATGGCGAATCGGCGGTTCGCCGCGCCGGTTCGTCTTTCAACCGGTGCAAAACCGGCGCCCCCTTCATTGCGCATGATCTTGCAGCTGTAGCGGTGAATGATCGCCGGCTGTCCGAATTTGGCGTAATTCTGGGCGATGACGAAGTCCTCATGCCCGTCGAGGTCGAGATCGGCGGCGACGGCGCCCCAGCCGAATCCAAGGCGCGCGGCCTTCAGCGACTTCGCCGCGTCCTCGAACTTTAGTCCGCCCAGATTGCGGAACAGCATGTAGTCGGGATTGAACGGCGCATCCTCCGGAAGGTCGCCGCGCACGACCGCTTCCGGGATCGTCGGGCCGACATTTGAAAAATAAAGATCGGTGCGCCCGTCATTGTCGATATCGCCGGCGGCGACGCCCATCGGATAGGAATTGACCGACGGATTGTCGATCCGCCGCATCGGCGGGGCGCCCGTGTTTTCCCAGGTCTCGACGACGCCCGTGTCCTCAGCAACGACGAGATCGCCGTCGAAATCATTGTCGAGATCGGCAAAGAGCGCGGTAAAGGTGTTGTGCTGGCGCTTGAGGCCGTATTCCTCGGTCGCGTCGCGCCAGCTGTCATCGCCATTATTCACGAAGAGGTAGCTGTAGCCGCCATAAGGGCGCGTGAAGATCGTTTGCCCCTCGACCAGGTCGTTGCGGAGATAGCCCGACACGTAAAAATCCGCTTTGCCGTCGCGATTGACGTCGCCGAAGCTGATCGAGAGCGGAACCGTCGATGCATCGATCGGCAGGTCAAGCCTTTCGCCCTCAAAGCGATCGCCCTTGTTGCGATAGAGCCAGACGCCGCTCTCTCGCGCGACGAAGAGTTCCGGCAAGGCGTCGCCGTCAAGGTCGATCGCGCCGCCGCCCATGGTTGCATCGCCCTTGGGTTTTTCAATTCCTGCAAAGGCGGCGACATTGATGAAGGCCCTGGCGTTGTCGTTGTAAGCGAACAGGCCGTCCGCCTGGTCCCGCCCGCCGCCCAGAAACGCCTCGTCGCGTCCGTCTCCGTCGCGGTCGATCACGACGGCGGCCATGAATGGCAGGGAGCCGGTCCCCTTCGAAATATCAAGGACGTTTTCGAAGTCGAGCCGGGCGTCTTCGAACCGCAAGGCGGTCCGCCCTTGCGGCTTCCATTCGAGCTGATAGAGGCGCCAGCCGAAAATCCCGCTTCCCGCGAGGAAGACAGCGACAAAGGCAAGCCCGGCGGTTCCGCATCCAAGCCAGAACCATTTGGGCAATTTCGGCGTTTTCGCCATTTGGACCCCTCACGCGTGACGACGCCGCAACTATCGCGCGATCGGGCGAGAAGGCAAAGGCCGCGGTGCGACGCGCTCGGGCTGGCCCTTCCCGGACGGTCCGGCTACCACCCGCCCGCCATGCGTGTTGACGTGTTTGACTTCGACCTGCCGGAAGATCGGATCGCCCTACATCCGGCGGCGCCGCGCGACAGCGCGCGCCTTCTCCATCTGTGCGGCGAAGCGTTCGACGACCGCGTCGTTCGCGATTTGCCCTTGCTGCTGCGTCCGGGCGATCTCCTCGTCCTCAATGACACCCTGGTCATTCCGGCTCAGCTTTACGGCGTGCGCGCGGCGCGGGACGATGGCGCGGCGGTCGCCGTCGATGTGACCTTACTTAGGCGGCTGCCGGACACGGGCGGCGCACGATGGCGGGCCTTTGCGAGGCCGGCCAAGCGTCTCAAGGCGGGCGACATCGTCACCTTCGCTGAGGAATTTGCAGCCGAGGTGGAAGCGCGCAATGAGGCTGAGGCGACGTTGCGGTTCAACGCCTCTGGCGCCGATTTCGACCGGCTTCTCGCGGCTTACGGCGCGCCGCCGCTGCCGCCCTATATTGCGCGCAAGCGTGCGCTGACATCTGGGGACGCGACGGCCTATCAGACGGTCTATGCGCGGGAAGCAGGCTCCGTCGCGGCGCCGACCGCGGGGCTGCATTTTACGCCAGAACTCTTCACGCGCCTGCGCGAGGCGGGCGCCAGGACCGAAACGATCACGCTGCATGTCGGAGCAGGAACGTTCCTGCCGGTCACGGCGGAGGAGGTGCGCGGCCACAAGATGCACGCCGAATGGGGCGAGATCACCGAAGACCAGGCGGCGTGCATAAACGCGGCGCGCGCATCGGGCGGGCGCATTGTCGCTGTGGGCACGACGAGCCTGCGCCTTCTTGAAAGCGCGGCAGACGAAGCCGGCTTCATTCGACCGTTCACCGCGGAAACGGACATCTTCATCACGCCCGGCTATCGCTTCCGCTCCGTCGACGCGCTGATGACCAATTTCCACCTGCCGCGCTCGACGCTGTTCATGCTGGTTTGCGCGTTCGCGGGAACCGAGACGATGAAGCGCGCTTACGCGCACGCAATTGACGCGGGGTATCGCTTCTATTCCTATGGCGACGCCTCGCTGCTGGAGCGCGCCGTCCGGTGACCTTTTCTTTCAAGCTTCACGCGACCGACGGCGCCGCGCGCATGGGCGTCATTCACACCCCGCGCGGCGAGATCGCGACGCCTGCCTTCATGCCGGTCGGCACCGCTGGCGCGGTGAAGGCGATGTTTCCGGAGGATGTCGCCGCGACCGGCGCCCATATAATTCTCGGCAACACTTATCACCTGATGCTGCGGCCGGGCGCGGAGCGCGTCGCGGCGCTTGGCGGGCTGCACAAATTCATGAACTGGCCGCGGCCCATCCTCACCGACTCGGGCGGCTTTCAGGTGATGTCGCTTTCATCGCTCCGCAAGCTGACGGAGGAGGGCGTTTCGTTCCAGTCTCATATCGACGGATCGAAGCACATGCTGTCGCCGGAGCGCTCGATCGAGATCCAATGCCTCCTCGGCGCCGACATCCAGATGCAGCTTGATGAATGTCCGGCGATCCCGATCGCGCAAGACAAGGCGGCCGAGTCGATGCGCCTTTCCTTGCGCTGGGCGGAGCGGTCGAAGCGCGCCTTCGCCGAGAAGTCGAAGCCAGGCCAGGCGCTCTTCGGCATCGTGCAAGGCGCGAATTACGAAGACCTCCGCCGCGAGAGCTTGTCGCGCCTCATGGAGATCGACTTTCCCGGCTATTCGATCGGGGGCCTTGCGGTCGGCGAGGGGCGCGAGGAGATGTTCCGCGTTCTCGACTTCACCACGCCCGTCATGGACGCGGACAAGCCTCGATACCTGATGGGCGTCGGCAAGCCGGCGGACATCGTCGGGGCGGTCGCGCGCGGGGTTGACATGTTCGACTGCGTCCTGCCGACACGCGCAGGCCGGCACGGGCAGGCATGGACGCCGGACGGGCCGATAACCCTTACCAATGCTCGATTCGCCGGCGACGAAACGCCGCTCGACCCCGACAGCAGCTGCCCGGCGAGCCGCGATTATTCGAAGGCCTATCTCCATCACCTCTTCAAAGCGGGTGAATATCTGGGGCCGATGCTCCTCAGCTGGCACAACCTTCACTACTACCAGCAGCTCATGGATGGCCTGCGCGCCGCGATCGCGGAACGCCGTCTTTCGGACTTTGTCGGCGAGTTCCGGGCGCGGACCGGCGAGACGGTTCTGTGAGAAATCGCCGCCGACCGGCCCGTTGACCCGTCAAGGACAGGCCCTTATGAGGTCGGTCCGCAAGGCGTCCCCCGGAGCCCGAAGCCCGGTCAGGACGCCTTGTCGCGCTAGCCCCCTCCGCAGGGCTGGCGAGCGAATGTGGGCCCGTAGCTCAGCGGTAGAGCATCTGACTTTTAATCAGGTGGTCGGTGGTTCGATCCCACCCGGGCTCACCAGCTCATTCACCAGTAGAACGCATAAATGGCGATGATCGCCGCGGTGACGATCGTCGCGCCGATGTTGAACCCGGCGCCCGTCTTGAACGAGACGTCGCCGAGGCGGACGATTTTTTCTTCCGCTGCGGGCTTCTGGATCATCGACAAGGCGACGCCGAGTCCGATGCACAGCAGGAAAACAACGCCGACGCGATCCATGAACGGCATGCCCGGCAGCCAGAGCTTGAACGCGAGTGACAGCGCGAACGACCCGACGACAGCCGCAAGCGCGCCAAGCTCGGTCGCGCGCGCCCAGAAGAGGCCGAGCGCGAAGATCGCGACGATCCCAGGCGTAAAGAAGCCCGTGTATTCCTGGATGATCTGGAACACCTGGTCGGCGCCGGCGAGGAACGGGCGCGCCGCGAATAACGCGATGATCATGGCGGTGAAGGCGGTGATCCGCCCGACGCCGACGAGCCCGCGCTCGCTCGTGTTGCGGCCGGCGAGCGGCTTGTAGAGATCCATCGTGAAGATCGTCGAGATTGAGTTCATCATCGACCCGAGCGAGGAGACGATCGCCGCGATAAGGCCGGCGAAGATAAGCCCGCGCAGCCCCTGCGGCACAAGCTTCATCATTTCTGGATATGCCTGGTCCGGCTTGGCGAGATCAGGGACCAGGGCGAAGGCCGCAATTCCCGGGACGACGATGATGAGCGGCATCAGGACTTTCAGGAACGCCGCGAAGAGAATTCCTTTTTGCGCTTCCTTCAGATCCTTCGCGCCGAGCGCGCGCTGGATGATATACTGGTTACAGCCCCAGTAGGACAGATTCATGATCCACATGCCGCCGATGACGACGCCGAGACCAGGCAGGTTCTTGTACTCCGGGTTGTCGCGCGACAAGACCATGTCGAATTTCTGCGGGAAATCCGCTGCAAGGCGCTGATAGCCCGCGAAAACGTCGCCGCCGCCGACTTTTTCAAGAACAATGGCGGTTATGATGAACCCGCCGATGATCAGGAGAACGACCTGAATGATGTCGGTCAT
>DNZB01000250.1:0-1549 GCA_003506635.1 Parvularcula sp. | reverse complement strand
CCGGTCATTGCGCTGATCGCCGTCGCGCCGAGCCATAAGACGGTCGTCAGGTTGACGAAGGTGTAAAGGCCGATCCAGAACACCGACATCACATATTTGACGCTCGGCCCGAACCGCTGCTCGAGAAATTGCGGCATTGTGTAGATGCCGCGCTTCAGGAAAATCGGCAGGAAAAACTTTCCGACGAGCAGCAGCGCAAGCGCCGCCATCCACTCGTAGGATGCGATTGCAAGTCCGACGGCATAGCCCGACCCCGCCATGCCGATGATTTGTTCGGCGGAAATGTTCGCCGCGATCAGCGAGGCGCCGATCGCCCACCAGGGCAACGACTTGCCGGCGAGGAAGTAGTCGCTCGTGTCCTTCTTGTGCCCGGCCTTCTCGCGCGAGATGAGGGTCGCAAGCGCGATGAGTCCGGCGGCGTAGGCGCCGATGATGATCAAGTCGACAGGCGCCAAAGACATGTCCAATTCCCTTCCGGCTTCAAAGGCGCCCAGTGCGGCCCCCGCTGACCACAACATAGCGCAAATTCGGGTCAGGCGGGAAAGCCGGAATTTGACGCCGCGGCCGGAAAATAAGGCCCATCAGCCAGTTTATGCGACTGCAAGCGATCGCAATCGTCCAGATCACGGGCGTTCGAGCGCGATATCGAACGCGACGGTGAGGCGCTCGCCGGAGGAGAAGGGTTCGGTCGAATGCCACATGGTCGACGGGAAGAGCGCAAGGCTGCCCGGCTTGGGATCGATTCGGCGACAGGGGGCGAGGGGAAGTCCAAGCTCGGGCGGCGGCGCCCCGAGCGACAGATGGCCTGCCGGCGCCGGCCCCATGTCGGGCGGGAGCGAAACATAAAGCGCAGAACTGAGCCAGCCTAGAACATGCGTATGCGGAGCATGAAAGCCCGCGTCTTGGAGCCGCACGGACCAGCTGCCGGAGAAATGAACGACGTCGCGGCGCTGTGAAAGCAAGGGATGCGCACTATCCATCGCGGGAAGCGCGGCGGCGTGCCGGCGGACCGCCGCTGTCATCCTTGCGCGCAGGTCTTGAATCCGCCGGTCATGGTGGAAGAGGAGCTGCCGGTCGGTCTGCGTGCCGCCGCGCACGGACTGTTCCGGGTAGGGCGCCTTCATCCGGTGAAGGCCGCGAAGAAACGCCGCCAGTGCTGCAAGCTCGCTGGCGCTCATGCCGGAGTCAACTGTCGCGACGTAGAGCGGATCGCCGTCAAGCCACAGCGCGCGCGCATCGCCTGTCAGCCGCCAGCAAATCGAAAGATAGGGCCAGAATGCTCGCGCTTCCGGCCGCCCGACATGGCGCTGCGCAATCGCCGCCGCCGCTTCCGGCTCGCTCTGGCGCAAGCGATAACGAATTTCGCAAAGGTCCACGCCGGGATCGCTCAACGCTGAGAATTCGCGGAAGCGCGCGTTGAGGTCGCCGCCGGCGCCGCTTTCGCTGTCGAGATAAAGTGCGGCCATGGCGAGCGTTCGCGATGCGGGAAAGGCGCCCTTCGCCCCCTCAAGGACGCGCCGCGCGCCGTCCCAACGCTTCATTGTGGCGT
>DNZB01000397.1:4391-8542 GCA_003506635.1 Parvularcula sp. | reverse complement strand
TCATCAGCGCGTCGCATTCGTCGAGCATCCGGTCGATTGTCTTGCGGAGCGCCGGGCTTTCTTCTTCGGCGCTGATATCGGCAAGCGCGCCGCCCGCCTCAACAAGCCACGGCTCGATCACATAGATGCGGTCAAGATTGCGCTTGTCGTCCTTCATGTCCTGCAAATGATTGACGATCTGGAGGACGGTGCACAGCGCATCGGAATAGCGATAGCCCTGGGAAGCCTCGCCATGGAGGTCAAGCAGATAGCGCCCGACCGGGTTCGCCGATTTCTCGCAATAGCCGAGCAGCTCGTCAAACGACTGATAGCGCTTCTTCTCGCAGTCCTGCACGAAGGCGGCGACAAGGTCGGAACCATGAACGGTCGCAACCCCGGTCGCCTTCATGCTCTCGCGCAGCGCATGGGCCTTGGCGAAACCCTCGCCATGACCCGGCTCGCCGTTCAGCGCGGCGTCAAAGGCCTTCAGGCGGCGCGCCTTTTCCGCGTCGGGCAGGGCAGGATCGTCGGCGATGTCGTCGATCGCGCGGGCGAAGGCGTAGAACGCCGCGACATGCGGGCGCAGCGCCTTTGGCAGGAGGAACGAGCCGACCGGGAAATTCTCGTCGCCCGCGCCCTTGCCGGACGGTGTCTCGACGGCGTTTGCATCGCCAATGAGGTTCGCCGTGTTCATAACGCGATCTTCAGCTTTTCGCGGTGGTTTACGGGGTTTTCGCCCGACTGCAAGGCAAGCGGCCGGGCGCCGGAGACGATCCGGCAAGAAGGGGCGCTAAGGCGATGATGCTGACGGGAATTTCGGCGTTGGCCTTCGCCGCCGCGCTCTATCTCGCGCTCATTCGCCTGCCGTTCTTGCGGCCGCTTGAACGCCTTAGCGTTTCGTGGCGCCCGGCCGAATGGCCGGAGGTGGTCGCGGTCATCCCGGCGCGCAATGAGGCTGATACGATCGGCATGGTCGTCAACGCTCTGTTCCTTTCGCGCTATCAAGGCGCCTTGAGCCTTGTCCTGGTCGATGATCATTCGGATGACGGCACCGCGGAGCGCGCGTTCGAGGCGGCGGCGGCGCGCGGTGGTCTGGAAACCCAGTCGGGCGAGGTCGCGAGCGGCGAATTTTCGGCGCGCTTCGCGGACGGGCGCCAGCTGGTGATCCGGCATGCGCGCCCCTTGCCGCAAGGGTGGACCGGCAAGCTCTGGGCGGTCAATGCGGGGCTTGAGGCGGCGCGGCGCGTCGCGCCCGCAGCGCGCTATGTGCTGCTTCTCGACGCCGACATCGCGCTCGCGCCCGCAACGCTCGACCGCCTTGTCGCCCATGCGGAGAAGAACGCGCTCGCCCTTGCCTCGCTGATGGCGCGGCTCGATTCGCGCGGGGTCTGGGGCGCGCTGCTGATCCCCGCATTCGTCTTCTTCTTCCAGATGCTTTACCCGTTCCGGCGCGTCAATAATCGCGCTGACCCCGTCGCGGCCGCCGCGGGCGGGTGCATGCTGGTCCGCCGCGACGCGCTTGACGACATCGGCGGCGTCCAGTCGATCCGGGGACGGATTATCGACGATTGCGCGCTCGCCGCGGCGATCAAGCGGACCGAGCGCCCGATCTGGCTCGGCCTTGCGAAGGACGAAGCGGTAAGCCTGCGCGACAATCGCGCCTTCGGGTCGCTCTGGGATATGGTCGCGCGCACCGCATTCGCGCAGCTTGGGCATTCGTGGGCGCTGCTTGCCGCGACGGTCGTCGGCATGGCGAGCTTTTTTCTCGCCGCGCCCGCCATTGCGCTCACGGCGGGCGCCCACGGCGAGGCGGAGGCGGCGTTCCTCGCCGGCGCCGCCTGGCTGCTCCTCGCGCTCGCCTATCGCCCGACCGCGGCTCTTTACGGCCAGCCTTTCTGGACGGCGTTCCTGTTGCCGCTCGCCGCCGCGCTCTATACGGGGATGACCGTGTCCTCCGCGCTCCGTTACGCGGGCGGGCGCGGCGGCGCATGGAAGGGGCGGACTTACCCCGCCTGAGACGGCACGGGTTTGATGACGACGAAGCCAAAAGTCGCCCTGATCGGCGCTGGCGCGATGGGGGCTGCGCTCCTTAAGGGCTGGATCGCGAAGGACGCCCTCGACGCCGGCGGCTCCGCCGTTTTCGACCCCGCCATATCGGCGGCGGCGGCCGCGGAGATCGCGCGCGCGGCGGGACTTGCGCTCAACCCGGCGATCGAGGCGCGCTTCGATGTCGTCGTCCTTGCGATCAAGCCGCAAATGCTGGGCGAGGCGTCGCGCTACGCGCCGATGGCGAAGTCGGCGCTCGTTCTCTCGGTGCTCGCCGGGAAAGGCATCGCCTCGATTTCCTCCGTACTCGGTACGAAGCGCGTCGTGCGCGCGATGCCGAACCTGCCGGCGATGATGGGGGCGGGGGCCGCCGGCCTCTGCTCGCCGCCCGAAATTTCCGCCGAGGATCGCCGCGTCGCGCAGGCGTTGATGGAGGCCGTGGGGGTCGCGCTCTTCGTCGATGACGAAGCGGCGATCGACGCCGTGACCGCGATTTCGGGGTCGGGGCCCGCCTACTTTTTCCTGATGGCCGAAGCGCTTGAAGACGCGGCGCGCTCGCTCGGCCTTTCGGGGGAAACGGCGCGGGCGCTCGCCCGCCAGACGCTGATCGGCGCCGGGGCCGTCCTTGAAGAGGACGCCCGCGGCGTTGCGGTCTTGCGCCGGGCGGTCGCTTCGCCCGGCGGCACGACCGAAGCCGCGCTCGGCGTCCTCGACGGCGACGGGGAAAAGCTCCGCAAACTGATGAAAGCGGCGGCGCAGGCCGCCTTCGCAAGGGCGCGCGCGCTGGCGTCCTAGGCGTGGGCTTCTTTCGGGGGCGCCAGCCGCGCCTGCAAGCCGGAGCGCAGCCCCGTGAACGCCGCGATGAGGATCACGAGCCCCACATAGCGAACGGCGTAAAGGCCGAGATCGTCGATGAAGGTTTTTCCCAGCGCGCCGATCGAGGCGTAGATGGAATGGATATCGGCCTCGGCCATCGCCATGCCGCCGATCGGAAAGACGATCCGGTCGATCAGGAGCGCGATCGCGCCCAGAAACCACGCCGACCGCCGCTTCTTGAGAATGATGGCGATCGTGAAGGTGATGAACAGCGCTTGCGCGACGTCGCTCCCGGAAAAGCCGAGCGCGATGATCTGCTTGAGGTCTTCCATGGCCGGTCCCTTTCGGGCGGATTAACGCGACATCAGGGTTAACGGCGGGTAAAAAAAGAAAAGGAAGAATTGAGGGGCCGATTGAATAGCGTGCCTCCCCTCTCCCGCAAGAGGGAGAGGGGTGAAGGCATCCCGCAAGAACCGGGTCGTTCCTGCTCGCTTGGGTTCCCATAAGCGGGGTATGAGCCTCGCCATGCCCCTTGCCCGCCCAGCTCCCCAGCGTCTTGACGGTTACGCGCCGGTCGCACGCGCGATCGACTATCTCGTCGCACACTGGGAGGAGCAGCCAAGTCTTGAGGCAACCGCCGAAGTCGCCGGCCTCTCGCCCATGCATTTCCAGCGTGTCTTCAAGGAGGGCGCGGGCGTCTCGCCCAAGCGCTTCTTGCAGGCGATGGCGGCGGGCGCTGCAAAGCAAGCCTTTGGCAGCGGCGCGAGCGTTCTTGATGCGGCCTTCGCGGCGGGGCTCTCGGGCCCCTCGCGCCTTCACGATCTCTTCCTTGTGTCGGAAGCGATGACGCCCGGCGCCTGGCGCAAGAAGGGTGCGGGCGAAACGATCCGCTTCGCCGAAGCGGACGGGCCGTTCGGGCGGGCGCTGATCGGCGCGACGGAGAAGGGGATCTGCTGGCTCTCCTTCATTGAACCGATGGGCCTTCAGCGATCGCTCGACGAAATGAAGGCGGACTGGCCGGCGGCGCGCTTCGCCGCGGACAAGACCTTCATCGCGCCGCGCGCCGAGGCGGCGTTCGCCTTCGCCGCCGGAAAGCCCCTTGATCGCCCGCTTGGGCTCTATGTTCAGGGCACGAATTTTCAGCTGAAGGTCTGGCAGGCGCTGCTCGCCATCCCGTGCGGCGGGCGCGCGACCTATGGCGACATTGCGGCGAAGGTCGGGGCGCCGAAGGCGGGCCGCGCGGTCGGGGCGGCGGTCGGGGCGAATATGATCTCGCTCCTCATCCCTTGCCACCGCGTGATTCTGGCCTC